>CAMIWP010000041.1 GCA_946402475.1 uncultured Selenomonadaceae bacterium | reverse complement strand
TCCTTGGGAGGGACACGCAATCTACGCCAATCTGGACGACTTCATTTAATCAGCGTTTCCTTAAAAACGGGGCTGCCCCACGAAGAAATTTTCCTTCGTGGGGCAGCCCCTCTGTTTGATTTCTCGAAAAGGAAAACGATTCTGTTCGGCTATGCCACAGAAAACGTCAACAGCCTCAGCAGATTTCCACCAAGTCTACGCCAAACATGACACCAAGATCATGGATCTGCTCTTCCGTGAGGCGGAAGGAAAGAACCGTATGGTGTCCGCCCCCTGCCTTGATCCACTCCGTGGCTCCCTTCTTGAGGCCGACCTTGGGCGTCCAGAGCTGCTTTGCCACGGGAAGGTGGGGCGTTTCGGCTTCCGCCTTGCGGCAGGTGACCGGATAGCTGATGATCCGGAAGCCGTTGCGGAAGTCGGCAATGGTGACATTGACGCCTTCGCCGTCGGAGCCGGTGAACACCAGCCGCGCCGGATCGTCCTTTCCGCCGATGCCAAGGGGATGCACCTCGACCTTCGGCTTGTCGCTGGCAATGGTGGGATCGACCTCCAGCATGTGCGCCCCCAGAATAGCCTCATGCCCCTTGCGAAGATCCAGGGTGTAATCCTCCATGAACACCGTCCGGTCATTATGCGCCATGATCTTCAGGAGTCTCGTGAGAGCCGCATGCTTCCAGTCTCCTTCCGCGCCGAATCCGTAGCCCTCCGCCATCAGGAGCTGCACGGCGAGGCCGGGAAGCTGCTTGAGGCCCTTGAGATCCTGGAAATTCGTGCAGAACGCGGTATAGCCGCGATCCTCAAGGAACTTCTTGATGCCGAGATACTCCCGCAGCTGATAGCGGACGGAAGAAGTGAATTTCTCCTCGCTGTTGTGCTGGGGATGGAGCGTATACTTCTCCTTCAGCGCCGCGAATTCCCTGTCGATGTCCCCCTCGGAAACGGCGTCGATGACCTCGACGAGATCGCCCACGGGCCAATAGTCAACCGTCCAGCCAAGGCGGAGCTGGGCCTCAACCTTGTCGCCCTCCGTGACCGCCACATCCCGCATGGTATCGCCGAAACGGCACACCTTGATGTGGAAGCTCTCATTGTAGGCAACGGCAACATCCTGCCAGGAGGCAATCTCCTGCTGGACTTCCTCATCGCCCCACCAGCCGTAAACGATCTTATTGTTGATGCCGAGGCGGGCGTTCAGGTAACCATATTCCCGATCCCCGTGGGCGCTCTGGTTGAGATTCATGTAGTCAAAGTCGATGGTGTCGTAGGGGATATTGTCGAGATACTGCGTCGCGAGATGAAGCAGGGGTTTTTGTAACAATTTCGTGCCGCGAATCCAGTTTTTCGCGGGAGAGAATGTATGCATCCAGGTGATGACACCTGCCACCTCGTCGTGATAATTGACGTCCTTCATGAATTGGGTAATGCCGTCGGCTGTGGTCATCACGCCCTTGCACTCGATCTTATAGGGGAGCTTTCCGCTCTCGTTGAGCTTCTTGACAACGCTCTCCGCATTGCGAGCCACATTTCTGAGCTGCTCCTCACCGTAGAGGAACTGGCTTCCGGCAACAAACCAGAATACGTAATCTTTGGTCTTCAACATGGGCAAACCCTTCCTTTCCGACTCAACATGACACACGATTCACTTCCTACCCTCAGCGGGCAGTCTCAATAATCCTCCACAGCTCCGGCGGCATGCTCGGCGACAAGCCCCTTCCGATAGGCGGAGATAAAGGCCTGGGCGCCCTTCCTCCCCTCCTGGGTCGGCGCAAGCGTCTCGCTCTCCGCTTGCTTGAACACATGCTGATCAAGGAAGTCGGAAAGGGTCAATCCCATGGCATCCTTTGCGTAGGACGCAAGGACAGCCATGCCCCACGCGCCGCCTTCCCCGGCGGTCTTCATCACGGTGATCGGCATTCCCAGCATGTCGGCCAACGTCTGCTGCGCGACCACCGGTGTCTTGAACAGGCCGCCTTGGGCGATCATCACATCCGTGGTGACATTTTCCTCCTGCGTGAGAATATCCATGCCGATCTTCAGCGGCGCAAAGGCCCCGTAAAGCTGCGCCAGCATGAAATTCGAAAGATTCATGCGACTGTTCGGCGTGCGCATGAACAGCGGCCGTCCCTTCTCCACCCGCGTGATATTCTCGCCGGAAAGAGAACTGTAGTTCAAGAGCCCCCCTGCGTCCTTATCGGCCTCCAATGCCTTTTCCAACAGCACGGCGTAGAGCTTGTCCGGCGGCGCCTCTTCTCCGAGGGACCGGGCGGCCTCGCCAAAGAGATTCACCCAGGCATTCAGATCCGAGGAACAGTTGTTCGTATGAACCATCGCCACAGGAGCACCCTCCGGCGTCGTAACGATGTCGATGTCCACATGCACCTTTTTGAGGGGCGCATCCAAAACATTCATGGAGAAAGCCGACGTTCCGACGGAAATGTTCCCCGTGCGCTTTCGCACGCTGTTCGTACTGACCATTCCCGTCCCGGCATCGCCTTCGGGAGGTGCCATGAGCGCTCCCGGCTTCAACTTGCCGCTGGGATCCAGGAGTTTCGCCCCCTCTGCCGTAAGCGTCCCGGCGGAAGTTCCCGCCCGCAGGACCTTCGGCAATACATCCTCCAGCCGCCAGGAATATGCCTTCACCTTCTCCAGTCCGTTGAAGCGAGCAAGCCTTTCCTTGTCATAATCTCCCGAGGACTCGTCAACGGGGAACATGCCGGAGGCATCGCCTATGCCAAGGACCTTTTCCCCGCTCAGTTTCCAATGCACATAGCCCGCCAATGTCGTGAGAAAATCCAGTTTCTTCACGTGTTCCTCGCCCTTCAGGATCGCCTGATAAAGATGGGCAATGCTCCAACGCTGCGGGATATTGAACTGAAGTTCCTCGGTGAGCGCGCTTGCCGCGTCTCCCGTGATATTGTTGCGCCAGGTCCGGAACTCCGCCAGCTGGCCCCCCTCTTTGTCAAAGGCCAGATAACCGTGCATCATGGCGCTGATGCCAATGGCGCCGATGGTCTCAAGCTGCACATCGTAGCGCGATGCAACATCCTTGACGAGATCCGCGTAGCAGGCCTGTACACCGTTCCAAACATCGGAGAGTCCGTACGTCCAAACCCCGTCCTTGAACTGGTTTTCCCAATTGCAGCTGCCCGAGGCCAATGTTTCGCAACCGTTCGCCACAAGTACCGCCTTGATGCGCGTCGACCCCAGCTCGATGCCAAGAGCCGTTTTCCCGGATTGAATTGCCTTGACTGCTTCGGATAAATCCATTGCTCTGTCCTCCTTATCTCTTTTTGAATGCGTATACCGTCCGCGCTTTCCAAACTTCCCCGCGACGCAGGATCGGCTGCGGGAAGTCCGGGTTCGCCAGGGCATTGGGATAATACTGCGTCTCCAGGCAGAAACCGCTGCGGTAGGGAAATTTCACGCCGTCCTTTCCCACGAGGTCAGCATTGAGGAAATTGCCGCTGTAGAACTGCATCCCCGGCGATGTGGTGAAAACTTCCATGGCAATGCCGCTGGAAGCGGCTTCCACCAATGCCGCCCTCACGAGCTCGCCGTCATCCTCCCTCTTTATGCACCAGTTATGATCGTAACCATGACCGTTTCTGAGCGCTTCGCAGTCATCGTCGATGTGCGCGCCGATGGGCGTCGGCTCCCTGAAATCAAGGGGCGTGCCCTCCACGGGAAGAATGCGGCCATCCGGCAAGAGCTCGGAATCCGCCGCCGTATACCGATCGGCGAAGATCTGCATGTTATGCTTCCCGATGTCGCCGCACCCGAAACCATCCAAATTGAAATAGGAGTGATTGGTGAGATTGCATACGGTATCCGCATCCGTCACCGCCTCATAGTCGATGATGAGCTCGTCTTCCTCCGACAGCGTGTAGCGAACCTTGGCCACGAGCTCGCCGGGATAGTTCTCTTCCCCGTCGGGGCTGGTATAAGTGAAAACCAGCGTGCCGTCCTCGATCTTTCCATCCCAGACTTTTTTGTCGAATCCCTCCTTGCCGCCGTGAAGATGATTCCTGCCGTCATTTTTCGCGAGCCGGAAGGTCTTGCCGTTCAAGGAAAATTCCGCTCCGGCAATGCGGTTGGCGTGTCGGCCGGCGATCGCTCCCATGAACTTGTCATCCTTTTGATATGCGTCAATGTCAGCGTAGCCCAAGATCACGTCGACCGGAGCACCGTCCCCGTTCTTTATCGCCAAGGAAACCAGCCGCGCGCCGTAGCTGATGAATCGCGCTGACGTGCCCCTGGCGTTGGTGAGAGCAAATTCCTCGATGTCCCGCCCGTCGCGCAGCTTGCCAAAGCTCCGCCTCTTGCTGTCTGCCATGCCTCAGATCCCCTTTCTCCCATGGAAAACTTTTCTGCGGAAACCCCCGACGACCTCACGCGGGATTGGCAGACGCAGAATCTTTCTTTTTCTTTCCCTGCATGGAACTGCTGGAAGAGATCCTGGATTTCTGCTCGGTGATAAAGGCCTGCATGATGATGAACACGCAGAGCAACGCCCCGACGACGATCTTCGTCCACCATGCGGAAAGGGTTCCCTGGAAATTGATGAAGGTGAGAATCACGCCTTGGATGAGCACGCCGAAAAGGGTGCCGGGAATGAATCCCACGCCGCCGGTCAGAAGAGTGCCGCCGATGACGGAGGACGCGATGGCGTCCATCTCCATGCCCAGCCCGTGCAGATTGTAGCCCGTGAGCATGATCAGGGAATAGGCGACGCCTCCCAATGCCGAGCAGAAGCCGCTGATGGTATACACCATGACCTTCGTGCGGAACACGGGCAATCCCATGAGAGAGGCGGAAGACTCGTTGCCGCCGATGGCAAAAACCGTCCGCCCGAATTTCGTATAGCCCAGCACAATCGCCGCAATGACCATGGTGAGAATCGCAATGACCGTCCCCACGGAGATGAAACCGAAGCCGAGATCAATGCGATAGCTTGCCAAGGCAACATAGGTCTCGTTCTCGATGGTAATGGTATCCCGGGATATGACCGCCGTCATGCCGCGGCAGAAGAACATCCCCGCCAGCGTGATGATGAAGGGCTGGAGGTCGAACTTCGTGATGATATACCCCTGCAAACAGCCAAACACGGTGCCGAGAAGGAGCACGCCGAGAACCGCAAGGCCCACGGGAACCGTTGTATTGGCCAAAAGCCAAGCCAAAATCATGCAGCACAGCGCCACCACGGCGCCCACGGACAGGTCGATCCCCCCGATGAGCAGGGTGAAGGTAATACCCACCGTCACAACGATGAGCGCCGCATTGTCGATGAAGAGGTTCAGGAACACCTGGGGACGCATGAACCCCTTGTACATGGCGATGCCGACGGCGTAGAGGATGATAAAGAGCGCCACCGTGACCATAAAGGAAAAATACTGCGACGCCACGAGATTTGCCAGCTTGTTTTTCATGCCTATCCCACAACCTTTCTGTCGGCCCCGTCAGAGGAAAAGGTCTTTGCTTTCCACTTGTCAAAGATTTCCTGGCAGCGCTTGGACTGGATCAGGCAGATGATGATAACGGCAATCGCCTTCACCACGGGGAGCTGGTCCGCCGACACGCCCAACGCGTACATGGTCGTCGTCAGGGTCTGGATCGTAATGGCGCCGATCACGGAACCGCCGATGTAGAACTTTCCGCCGGAAAGAAGCGTCCCCCCGAGAGCCACGGCGAGAATCGCATCCATCTCCATGTTCAGTCCCGCATTGTTGGCATCCGCAGCGCGGATGAGGGAACTCTCGATCAGTCCCGACACGCCCGCGCAAAAGCCGGAAAAGGCATAGACGAGAAAGAGCACCATGGTCACGTTGATTCCCGTAAAGCGGCTGGCGGTCGGATTGATGCCCACGGACTGCACAAAGAGCCCGATACTGGTCTTCTTCATGAGGAATACCACCAGGAGCACCATGCCCAAGGCGATGAAAATATTCGTCGGGAGAATGTTTCCCGGAATCACGCCCGCGATGTAGCTGAAGGGCTTGTAGTACACGGTGATGATCTGCCCCTCCGTCATGAGCTGGGCAATACCGCGCCCCGCCGTCATGAGAATGAGGGTTGCCACCACCGCCTGGATCTTGAATTTTGCCACGAGCAGACCGTTCCAAAGGCCGCAGAGCACACCGATGCAGATCGAGGCGAGAATCGCGAGGATCATGGGAGTCTCCGCCACGCCGTCGCCGCGTCCGCCGATCAGGGAACAGGCCACAGCGGCGGAAATGGCCACCACCGCGCCCACGGAAATATCAATGCCGCTCGTGGCGATGACGAAGGTCATGCCGAGGGACAGGATCACCAGGGAGCTGGAACGGTTCAGAATATCAATGAGCCGCCCGTAAAGCCGTCCGTCCTCCGTCAGCTGGATGCTCAGGAACCCCTCCACGAAGATCGTGTTGAAGATCAACAGGACGGCAAGGGCCACCACGGGAAGAAACAGGGAACTAGACGTAAACTCTTTCAATTTTCCCATTACGCCGCACCTCCTGCAATCGCCTTCATCACGTGCTCGGAATCAATGTCATCGCCCTCAAGCTCGGCCACCTTGCGCCGATCCCGCATGACGATGAGCTTGGTGCAGGTGCGCGTCATCTCGTCCATCTCGCTGGAGATGAAGACCACGGACATGCCTTCCTTCTTTGCGAGTTCCACGGCCATCTTCTGGATTTCCGTCTTGGTGCCTACGTCAATGCCCCGGGTCGGCTCGTCCAGAATGAGGAGCTCGGGATGGGTCGCCAGCCAGCGGGCAATGATGACTTTTTGCTGGTTGCCGCCCGAGAGATTCTTGATGAGCTGCTCCCGGTCGGATACCTTGATGCGAAGGAGCTTGATGTACTCATCCGCGAGTTTTTCCTGCTCCTTGGTGGATATGTGGTTGAACATGCCGTTCTTGGCCTGGAGAGCCAAAATCACGTTTTCCCGCACGGAAAGATCCCCGATGATGCCGGCCACCTTGCGATCCTCCGGGCAAAAGGCGATTTTTTTCTTCATAGCATCCATGGGATTCCTCAAGGACACGCTCTGTTCCTTTACCTTGATTTCTCCCTGCTCCGCCGGATGGACGCCGAAAATCATCTCTGCCGTTTCCGTGCGCCCGGAGCCCAGAAGCCCGGCCAGGCCGATCACCTCGCCCTTTCGGATCTTCAGGTCAACATCGATGATCTGCCCCGTCGCGGCTATGTGATCCGCAGAGAGGAACACTTCCTCGGAGGGCGTGCTCTTTTCCGCCTGTTTGTCCATATCCTTCACGTCGTCGAGATTCTTGCCCACCATCTTCGCAATGAGTTCCAGCTTCGGCAGCTTCGCCACCTCGTACGCGCCGACGAGCTCGCCGTTCCGCAACACCGTGATGTGGTCGCAAAGATCGTAGATCTGTTCGAGGAAATGAGAGATGAAAATAATGCCCATGCCCTGCTTTTGAAGCTGGCGAATGATGGCAAACAGACGCTGCGTCTCCTGCTCATCAAGGCTGGATGTCGGCTCGTCCAGAATCAGGATCTTCGCGGATACATCCACCGCCCGGGCAATGGCGATCATCTGCTGGATTGCCACGGAGTAGTGATCCAACGTCTTCGTCACGTCAATGTCAATGTTCAGGCGAGAAAGGAGCTCCGCCGATCTCCGGTGAATGGTCTTCCAATCGATGAACCCGAATTTCCTCGGCTCCCTGCCGATAAAGATATTCTCCGCCACGCTCAGATTCGCGCAGAGATTGACTTCCTGATACACCGTGGAAATTCCGCATTCCTGCGCTTCCTTCGGCGTCCGCGGGGAGATTTCCTTGCCATCCAGACGGATCGTTCCGCCGTCCCGCTGGTAAACGCCGGTCAATACCTTGACAAGGGTGGACTTTCCCGCGCCGTTCTCTCCCATCAGGGAGTGAATCTCCCCCGCGTGCAGGGTAAAATCCACTTTCGACAGGGCTCGCACACCGGGAAACACCTTGTCGATCTGCCGCATTTCCAATAATGCCTGTCCCATACATTTGCCCCCAAACCATATACTCACCTTAGGAACCGAATCCATCAGAAACTGTCGAAAAA
>CAMIWP010000040.1 GCA_946402475.1 uncultured Selenomonadaceae bacterium | reverse complement strand
AATACCATGATTTCTTGCAACGGCGTGATGTGTCCGTCATAATATAGGTAAATTCACCGATACAGGAGGATTCTTCAAAATGGCGGAGACAAAATGTCTCGAATTCTTTCATGCGGTCAAGATAGGGCATAGCGATGAGCTGTTCCAATGTCCTTGCATCAAGCGTTGATATCCATTCCTCGCTTAATGCTTTGGCGATCTGGTCTGGGTCGACTACGCAGCACCATAATTCCTTCATGATATGAAACATTCTATGGGAGCGCTCCGTGCCGTCCGGAGCGATATCTAAAGGGAAGATGTCGATGAAGATGCCTTGGTTCATTGTATCATCGTTCGGGAATTCGATGGCTGATGTCTTGCTGTTCCTGATTTTTGCAAAGGTGAAAACAAAGGAATCATTGTAAATATCCTGAAAGAAATAGGGCGAAAAAGCGCCTTCGGCGGCGATTTTTTTCATGCGTTCGTATTCGGGGCGTAACATGGTAACATCAATATCATCATCCCATGGAATGAATCCTTTGTGACGAACAGCCCCGAGGAGGGTTCCGAAATCCAAAAAGTAAGATAGATGATATTTTTTGCAGACAGAATCGAATTTCATCAGGAGATCCAATTCTGCATTCCAGATTTTTTTTCGGTCTGTGGTGACCAGAAATCCATCTCGGATTTCATCCTGATATATATTTTTTATTTTCTCCATAAAAACTTCCTTTCGAAAATCCCCCATTCCCGGAAATCGTCCCGGAATGGGGGATTGTTGTGTTCGCTCTCACGCTTTGCGCTGGGAAATTTTTCCCAAGTGTGCTTCTATGGCGGCCAGCTTGGGATTCTTGCGAAGCTCTTCCGGCCGGTACTCGATCAGGAGGGAACCGGTCAGGGAATTGATCTCTGCCCTTTGGATCCCGTGGAAGCAGGTAATGTATTCCTCGACTTGTCGCTGGAGTGCCGGTTGGTTCACGAAGCAGGGACTGTAAAGGCGAATCCGGCCATCCAGGAAGGAACGCAGTTCCACGGAGGAGAGCAGGCGGTCAAGGGCGGACGACGGTTTTCTCGGGGAGAAGCAGGAAAGGCAGGCATCCGTTTGCAGTTTTTTTCGATGCTGCCAGCCATGCCACAGGGAAAGGCCGACCCAGAGGACGCCAAAGCATGCGTGCAACTGCTTGTTTGCGGCAAGGGCGGCAACGGTTCCCAAGGAAGCGATGGTAAGAGGGATTCCCAAGGGGATATTCGATCTTTTTTTCATTTGCAGGCCTCATTTCTGTGGTTCCGGCAGACGTTCCTGCCTCCGGCGGGCAAAGAATACATGTCCGCTGTTCAGGATGCGGCAGCTGTTGAGGACGACGGCCAAAGTCGCCGTATTGTGGATGACCGCTGCCCAGAGAGGGCTGATTTTGCCCAGCGCTCCCAGAAGCATGGCGGAGGAATTCACCAGAATGGTGGCCAGGAAGTTCTGGTGGACCAGGTTCATGGTGCGCCGTCCCAGTTGAAGCGCCTCGATCAACCGCGCGGGATCTTCGGAGTGAATGGTGACGGCAGAGGACTCTGCGGCGATGTCCGTCTGACGGCCTCCCAAGGACACGCCCACATCGGAAAAGGCAAGCGCCGGGGCGTCGTTGATGCCGTCTCCCACCATCATCACAGTGCCCCGCTGTTTCAGTTTGTTGACGTATTCCGCCTTGTTCTCCGGCAGGATCTCGGCATGGAAGGAATCAATATCCATTTCCTGGGCCACCTTCAGGGCGACGGTCTTGGAATCTCCCGTGAGCATGACGATTTCGTCCACGCCGTGGCGGCGCATCTGGTTGAGCGTCTTTTTCATCTTCGGACGGATGGGGTCTTCGATGCCGATGACGCCGATGAGCCTTTCATCCCGTGCTACGTAGAGCAGATTCTTGGCTCCAAGTTCCGCGTCCAGGTTTTCCTCGTCCCGAATCTGGTTTTCCGCAAGGAATTTGCGGCTTCCCACGAGGATCGTCCCGCCTCGGAATCCTTGGAAATCCGGGACAACAGCCCTCATGCCACGAGCGACGACGGTCTCGCTTGACGCATGCTGGGGCGTTTCCCACTCCTGTTCCTGCACGTATTTTTGGATGGCTACCGCCAGGGGATGCACGGAGTGCTGTTCCGCCGACGCTGCCAGAAGGATCATTTCCCGCTCCGTGACGTCCTTGGCCGTGCGGATAAAGGCAATCTGGGGCACGCCGATGGTGAGGGTTCCCGTCTTGTCCAGCACAACCGTATCTGTTTCCGCAAGAGCTTCGATGTAGTTGCCGCCCTTGACCAGGATGCCCCGCTTTGCCGCAGCGGCAATGGCCGCAGAGATCGCCGTTGCCGTGGAGAGCTTGAGTCCGCAGGAGAAGTCAATGAAGAGGAGGTTCAATACTCGCTGCCAGTCCCGGGTTGCCCCGTAGACGATGGCCGCCCCGAGGAAGGAGACCGGCACGAGGAAGTTCGCCATCTGGTCGGCAAAATTCTGCACGGGTGCCTTTCGGTTCTGGGCTTCTTCCACAAGGTGGACAATATGGGCGAGGGATGTGTCCTGGCCGACTTTTTCCACGGAAATGATGACTTCTCCCGCTTCGACGACGCTGCCTGCATAAACGGGGGAGCCCTCCTGTTTCATGGCGGGGTTTGATTCGCCGGTGATGGAGGCCTGATTGACGGCGGCGTTGCCACTGATGACGTGACCGTCAATGACGATCTTTTCTCCCGTGTGGGCGGCAATGGTATCTCCCACCTGCACCTGTTCCACGGGGACCTGTCGCTCAACGCCGTCCTCCAGCAGCCAGACGTACCTTTGGTCCAGGGAAAGAAGACCGGAGATGTGGGTACGCGCTCGTTCCGCGGCATAGCTCGTGAGCATTTCCGCTCCATTGGAGAGAGCCAGAAGGGTGAGGCTGGACTCCGGTTTTCCTGCCAGTACAGAGGCGATGACAGCCGTGGCGGTCAAGGTATCCGCATTGGGGCGGCGATCCTGGAACATGCCTTGGATTCCGTTGCGGATGAACTTTCCGGCAATGGCGAGAACAAGTGCGCTCCGCAACCATTTGGTGGCGAGGAAAACCTGGGGCGACATGCGCTTCATCATCTCCATGGCAGCGAAGCTGGTGATGGAAATGATGGCGTCTCTGCGATATTCCGCCAGCCTGTCCGCCTGGTGGATGGTCGCTTCCTTTGCATGCAGCGCCGCTCGGGCCACGTGCTTTTGGATGAGCGGAAGGGGAGGCGCGCCGCGATGCCAGATGCGGATCTTGCGCTCCTCCACGGAAACCGCCGCCACGGAACGAAAGGCGCGCAACTGGGCGGCGAGAAGGGTCCGGGTCTCCCGGGGAAGGGAAACCCCCAATTTTATATCATAAACACCGTATGTCATTCGTTCCTCCATCCTCTCAGCAGTGAAACGGCCCACCAGATCAGCTGGGTCCCCGAGGGGAACTGCTGGGTGAGCAGGAGCTTGCGCACACCGATGACGAAAAATACGAGAGAGGTCAGGGAACGCGCATCAAACACGCCTCCCGTGTTCTGCTTCAGCCATTTGCTGAGGGTGAGCATGGCCTGATGGATGCTGCGGGTCATGGAGCCGGTCTGAGGCGATAGAAGAGAGGGGAGGGGAGCCGGCGTGCACTTCCCTTGGAGAATCTTCTTCAGCGCCTTGGACAGTTCGTCCATTTCGGTTTCCATGGATACATCGTAGGTGAGCAGGAGACTGCCGGTTACGGGATTGGCTTTCACGCAGGTCACATAGGAGAGCTTTCCAAGGCTTTCCTCCAGCAGCTTCGCCTGGGCGTCGTCCATTCCCTGGATGCGGTAACGGCGTCGTCCCGGAAGGGAAGAAACCAGTTCCACGATCTTTGGTTCCGGGCAGTTTCCCAGCCCCGTCCCAAAGGGCATATCGAAATTTGCTCCGTTTTTCCCGCGGGCATTTCTTCCTCCCCGGGCATTCCTTTTTCCAAAGGCGTTCCCTCTTCCCGAGGCACTCATTTTTCCCATTTCCTCGAAGGCCGACATATCTCCCAATAACTGCCGAAGCCCATGGATGATCGCCGTTCCCATCATTAGGCCTGATGCGTAAGACATTCTCTATTTCCTCCTCGCGTGCATTGCGATATATTCTTCCGCCTTTTTGAGATCCGCGTTTTGCCGCAACTTTGCCGGTTCGTACAAAATCAGGATGGATCCGGTCACCGTGTTGGTTTCAACGGATTGAATCTCACGGAAGGCTGTCAGCTGCGTCTGCACTTCCTGTTCCAAGCCGGGATTCCCTATGAGATTTTTGCTGCGCAGACGTATCCGTCCGGGCAGGTAGGAGGAGATTTCCACGGAACGGATGAAGAAATCCAGCTGATTTGTGGGAATCTGCAGTGACGCCATGATATTCAAGAAAATCCTCCTCCGTTGCTACAAAGAAAGACTGCCGGAGCAACGGCAGTCTTTTCCCCGTGATGCACAGTACCTTACTTCTTCGCCTGCTGGGCAGCGATGAGATCTTCCAATTCTTCCTTCTGCCGCTGCAGTTCCGCCATCGGCAACTCCGCAGCCGGGGCGCCCTGCTCCATCACAGCAAGCTGTTGCTCGCGTTCCTGCATGAAGCGGTAGCCAAAGACACCGGCGACAACTCCTACCGCAAGTCCGATCCAAAAATCCGTCTTCTGAAACATATTCTGTCCACACTCCTTGAAGCTGTTGAATGATTGAAAATCTTACCGATGTTTATTCTACAATAAATGGGAATGATTGTCAAATGCAACTCCTGAAGATTCACGCACCAGCCCTGTCCTGCCATTGGGACAATATGCCAGTCCGTGTTATTTCACAGGACGTACTGATAGAATGCGGAGCATGCTCCTTCCTGAGATACCATGCAGGCTCCGATGGGATGATCCGGGGTACAGCTTTTGGAGAAGAGGGGGCAGTCCTTTGGGAGGCACTTCCCTTGCAGGATGTCTCCGCAGCGGCAGGCGGGATTGCTTCTGCCCTTTATCGGAGGAACGGCATATTTCTTTCTGGCATCGAATCCCGCAAAGTTCTGTTTCAAGCGCATGCCGCTTCCCTTCATGATGCCGAGACCCCGCCATTCGCTGTCGCAGGGCTCCATGCACTCCCGGACGAGCTCTTGGGCCGCAGGATTGCCCTCTTTCTTTACCACGCGGGGATAGCAGTTGAAAAAGAAGGGACTTCCTCCTTGGCACTTCCTTATGATGAGGGCAAGGGCGGTGAGGATCTCCGCGGAAGTAAAACCGGTGACTGCACCGGAGATTCCTCGTGCGGCAAGTAGTTCCAAAGACCTCGTCCCCGTGATGGCGCACACATGTCCCGGGTAGAGATAGGCATCCGCACTTCCAGCCATGGCGAGATATGCGGCATCCATGGTCTTGTTGGCCGTCAGGAGGGAGAAGTTTTCCAGGCCGAGTTCCTTCGCTTTCTTAACCGCAAGACAGGAGGCCGGGGTGGTGGTTTCAAAGCCCACGGAGAGAAAGACGATCTCATCCGACGGGTGTTCCTTCGCGTAGGAAACGGCATCCAACGGGGTGTAGATCACTTGGATCCGTCCCCCCTGGGTTCGTGCATCGGCAAGGCTGCTCTTTGTTCCGGGGACTCGTACAAGGTCGCCGAAGGTACAGATGGTTGCATGTTTTTTTTCGATGAGCCAGAGGGCTTCGTCGATGAAATCGGCGGGGGTCACACAGACCGGGCACCCAGGGCCGGAGATCAGCCGGATGTCCGGGGGGAGGAGACTGCGGATGCCCTGGCGAAAGATCTCATGGGTGTGAGTGCCGCAGACTTC
The DNA here is from genome assembly GCA_946402475.1 of uncultured Selenomonadaceae bacterium. The sequence goes on along the minus strand of CAMIWP010000040.1, from coordinate 2,364 downwards.
CATGATGCGGATCTCCTTTCCCACGTAGCCTGTGATGATCTCACGGGCGCGAAGGATTTCCTCTGGCGGTTTTTTTACTTCCTGCATGGCCGCATCCTTCCCTCAGAGATTTTCGAGGATGGCGGTGGTTTCGTCGCTGTCCTCGCCGATGATTTTCGCTATGGCGATGCCTGCATGCACCATGACGTAATCCCCTGGATCCAAGTCATCGAGGAGCTCCGCAGACACCTCACGCCTGGCACCGGAGGCGTCCACGATGGCCATGCCGTCACGGATGTTCACGACTTTCGCCGGCAAACCTACACACATACTGCATTCTCCTTTTTTTCTGTCATGTGGTTGATATGATACATCGCGGCAAGAGCCTGTCCCAGGCAGATCCCTCCGTCGTTTGGGGGGATGAGGCTGTGAAGGAGCAGGTGGAATCCGTCCACCTCCAGCTTTTCCCTGGCTAGGCGAGTGAGCAGAAGATTTTGGAAGACTCCTCCGCTTAAGGCGACGGTGGAAAGTCCCTCTCTGTCCCGCAGGATGCGGCAGCATTGTCGAATCTGCTCCGCGAGCCTTTCGTGGAACAGGTAGGCAAGCTTTTGGATGGGGACCCCTCTCAGGCGAAGTTCCAGGAGGTGGCGGAACAGGGGCAGAGTGGGCAGCAACAAACGTCCGTCTTCAGCGGTTTCCATGGGGAATTCTCGCAGTTCTTCCTCATCCCTTGCAGGAATCCATTCCCCTGCGGCAAATTCCAAGTACATGGAAGCCTCTCCCTCGAAGGTGGAGGCCTTTTTTATGCCTAAAAGGGCGCTGACTGCGTCGAAGAGCCGCCCCGCGCTGGTGGAGGTGACGGTGTTCACTCCATGATCCAGCAGGAAGAACTAGGCAGAGAGCTCTTCCGGGGTGCAGAGGCTCAGTTTCTGAACCGTTTCTGCCGTTTTTCCCTTGTCCCTCTTGTATTGCTCGTAGATCAGGGAGACTCCGATGCGCCATCCCTCCCGAGACGCCTTGTCGCCTCCTGCCTGGAGGAAGGGATGGATGGATCCGAGCCGGGTATAGCCGGAAACATCGGCCCGCAGAATCTCTCCGCCCCAGATGGTGTTATCTTCACCATAGCCCGTTCCGTCGAAGGCGATGCCCAGCACCTCGTGGGCGCAGTCGTTTTCTGCCATGCAGGAAAGGATGTGGGCGTAGTGGTGCTGGACGGGAAAGATGGGAAGCCTCAGTTCCCTGGCCACAGCGGAGGTATTATACCGGGGATGGAGGTCGCAGGCCACAAGGGAAGGTCGGTTTTCCAGAAGGGAGCCCATGAGCCCGATGGAATCTTTGAGGGCGAGGACCGTGCGGAGATCCGTCATGTCTCCGATGTAGGGAGATGGGTAGAAGAGATTGTTGCTTGCGAGGCAGAAGGTGTTTTTCAGCTCTCCTCCGACGGCGAGGACCTTTCCTTTGAAGTCCTGACTGATCATGAAGGGGAGGGGAGCGAAGCCCCGGCTGCGGCGAATCATGTAGGGCTTGCCGTCCAGCCAGTCCATGACAGAATCATCGGCCCGCAGGCGGATGCGACGGTTGTGGGAGAGGATACAGTCGCACATTCCGCCGAGGGTCTTCCGTGCCTCCTCATCGTTATGGCAGATGGGGGCACCGGAAGGATTGCCGCTGGTCATGATCAAGGCCTCCGGCACAAAAAGGGCGTCGGGATAGTCGAAGATCAGCATCTGAACGGGGGCATAGGGGAGCATGGCACCGATCTTTGGGTTCCCAGGGGCCACGCCGGGAGCGATTTTGCTTTCCGGACGCCGTTTGAGCAGGAGAATCGGCTTTTGATGGCCTTCAAGAAATTCCTCCTGCCCCGGTTCCAGAAAGCATGCGCGCCGCACTGCCGATATGTCGCGGAACATGAGGGCAAAGGGCTTTGCGGGACGGTGTTTCAACTTGCGGAGGCGGCTGACGGCAGACTCATTTGAGGCATCGCAGCAGAGGTGAAAACCGCCGATGCCCTTGATGGCCACGATGCCGCCGTCGGCTATGGTGCGGCGGGTGCGGCGGATGGCATCGGCGCCCTTCTCGGGGCTGTCGATGATGTACACCTCCGGGCCGCAGTTGTTGCAACATACGGGCTGGGCATCGTAGCGTCGGCTTTTCGGCGATGTGTATTCCAGGCGGCACGCATCGCACATGGGAAATTCCCCCATACTGGTGCGTTCCCTGTCGTAGGGCATGGCATGGAGGATGGTGAGACGGGGGCCGCAGGCCGTGCAGTTGATGAAGGGATGGAGATAACGGCGATCCCTGGGATGAAAAAGCTCTTTTTTGCATCGCTCGCATGTGGCAATATCGGGGGAAACGAAGATGTCCCCCTCTTCCTTGGCGCTT
>CAMIWP010000039.1 GCA_946402475.1 uncultured Selenomonadaceae bacterium | reverse complement strand
AAAAAGTATGAGTTGTTCATCAATGGCGAGTTCGTGCCCAACGGCAGCCGAGAGATGATCCAGGTCATCAATCCTGCCACGGAGGAGGTCATTTCCGAGGTACCCAAGGCCACCGCAGAAGATGTGGAAAAGGCCGTGGATGCCGCCTACGAGGCCCAGAAGAAATGGGCCAAGCTCCCTGCCATCGAGCGGGCAGGCTACCTCTACGAATTGGCAGATCTGGTGAGCAAGAATCTCGATCTCTTCGGCAGGATCAACGCCGAGGAAGTGGGCAAACCCTTGGCCCAAGCCAAGGCCGAGGCCAGCTACTTGCCGGATTACATCAAGTACTTTGCAGGTATGGCTCGTCACATCAAAGGCGAGGTCATCACCAGTGACCGTCCCAACGAGAACATCTTCCTCTATAAGGTTCCCATCGGCGTTGTGGCGGGCATCATGCCTTGGAACTTTCCTCTCTTCCTCATTGGCCGCAAGGTTGCCCCGGCTCTCATCGCCGGAAATACGGTGGTTTTGAAGCCCTCCAGCGATACACCCAACGGTTGCTATGAATTCGCCAAACTGGTGGCGGAGAGCTCCCTGCCCAAGGGTGTCATCAACGTCATCTCCGGCGCCGGCTCCGTCGTGGGACAGGGACTTTCTGAGAACCCGAAGGTGGGCATGGTGAGCATGACGGGCAGCGTCTCCGCCGGAGAGAAGATCATGGCGGCCGCCGCTAAGAACATCACCAAGGTCTCCTTGGAGTTGGGCGGCAAGGCTCCTGTCATCGTCATGGATGACTGCAAGCTGGATGAGACGGTGGAATGGGTGGTTGCCTCCCGCATCATCAACACGGGGCAGGTCTGCAACTGCGCAGAACGCGTCTACGTACAGGAGGGCATTGCCGATAAGTTCATCGAAAAGGTCATTGAGCGCATGAAGAAGGTCACCTTCGGCAATCCCATGGACGACAAGGACATGGGACCCTTGGTCAACAAGGGACAGCAGGAGCATGTGGACGCCATGGTGCAGGAAGCCGTCAAGGAAGGTGCCAAGATCGCCTGCGGCGGCCACAAGGCCCAGGTGAACGGCAAGGGCTTCTACTACGAGCCCACGGTTCTTGTGGAGGGCAAACACTCCATGAAGGTCTTCCACGATGAAATCTTCGGCCCCGTGCTCCCCATCACCACCTTCAAGGATCTGGACGAGGCCATCAGCTATGCCAACGACTGCGAATTCGGTCTCACATCCTCCATCTACACCACGAATACCGACACCATGATGAAGGCCATGAACCAGATCCAGTTCGGCGAGCTCTATGTGAACCGCGAACACTTCGAAGCCTACCAGGGCTTCCACCAGGGCGTCAGAAAGTCCGGCCTCGGCGGCGACGACGGTGAGCACGGCCTGGAGGAATTCCTCCAGACCCGCATCTGCTATGTGGATTATGACGTGAACAAGAAGTAAAGTCTTTCTCCTGAAAAAAGTCCCAAGGACGCCAACAACGGCTCCTTGGGGCTTTTTCATCGAAAGTTCTCTTTTTGCCTCTGCTTCATGGCCTCGTACATGAGGATCGACCCTGCCACAGAGGCATTCAGGGAATTGATTTTCCCGAACATGGGAATCCGAAGCAGGAGGTCGCAGTTTTCCTTTGTGAGCCGACTCATCCCTCTTCCCTCGCTTCCCACCACCAGTACCATGGAGCCCGTGAGATCCGCTTCTTGGCAGAGCTGCCTGCCCTCCACATCCGCGCCTGCCACCCAGAATCCCTTTTCCTTCAACGTCTTCAATGTCTGAACCACATTGCCGATACGAGCCACGGGAACGTATTCCACCGCTCCCGCGGAAGTCTTTGCCACCGTGGCGGTAAGAGGGACACTGCGCCGCTTGGGCAGGAGGATGCCGTGGACGCCCATGGCATCTGCCGTCCTCATCAGCGCTCCCAGGTTGTGGGGATCCTCCAGCTCATCCAAAAGGAGGAGCAAGGGCGCTTCCCCCCGCTCCTCCGCTCCCTTCAGGATGTCCTCCAGCTCCGCATAGGCCACGGGAGCCACTTGAGCCGCCACGCCTTGATGCCGCAGATTTCCCGCCATAGCATTGATCTTTGCGCGCTCCACGGTTCGAACAATGACGCCGCGATCCCGCGCTAGGGAAAGGATCTCGGCAAGGCTACCTTCCTTGCTGCCTTCCGCCACCAGCAGCTTGTTGATGATCCTTCCGTTCCGCAGGGCTTCCGTCACGGCGTTCCGCCCAACCAGAAGATCCTCCCTCTCTTCCGGATCTCCCGTCCGCTCCCGTTCGCTTTCCTTCATTCCATCACCTGATCTCTCTCATGCTCCATGAAATACTCCTGAGCGCAGAGGATGGATCCGTCGCCCTCTCCCATCGTGTGGTAAACGCCGTCACTTCCAATCCTGCGAGCCTTGCAATTGTCCTTGAACTGGATTTCCAGCATGCGCCACAACCGTTTTTTCAGGGTCTTGTCGCGAATGGGACACGCCACCTCTACGCGCTTCTCCGTGTTACGGGTCATCCAGTCGGCGGAGGATATGAACATATCCCCGTCCTCCCCCGCCCCAAAGACAAAAATGCGGGCATGCTCCAAGAATCTTCCCACGATGCTGCGCACGTGGATATTTTCCGTGCTGCCGGGAATCTCCGGCAGAATACAGCAAATCCCCCGGATCATCATGTCGATCCGAACGCCCTCCCGTCCAGCCATCACCAGTTCGTCGATGAGCTGCCGATCCGTGATGGAATTCATTTTGAGGACGATGCGGGCCGCTTCTCCCCGCCGGGCTTTTTCCGCCTCCCTGCGGATGAGGTCCCGCAGACGCTGCTTCAAGTTCACCGGAGCAACCAGCAGCTCCGCATAGTTTCCGTTGAGGTTGGAGATCCCCATATTGCGGAAGAAGAGCACCGCATCCTTGCCGATGGCCTCATCCCCCGTCAACAGAGCCACGTCGGTGTAGAGGGTAGCGGTCTTTGCATTGAAGTTTCCCGTGCCGATGTAGGTGATGTAATCCAGTTTTCCCTCATGATAGCTGGTGATGAGGCAAACCTTGGCATGGACCTTGTAATTGTCAAATCCGTAGAGAATGTGGCATCCGGCATCCTTGAGGCTTTCCACCCAGCCCATGTTGTTCTCCTCATCAAACCTTGCCTTCAGCTCAAGGAGCACCGTGACATCCTTCCCCATCTCCGCCGCAAGGATCATGTAGCTCATGAGCTTCACATGCCCCTTGCCGATGCGATAGACCGTGATCTTCAAAGAGACCACCTCCGGATCGTGGACAGCCTCCTTCATCAACGAAAGAAAAATATTGAAATCCTCATAGGGGTAAGAAAGGAGCACATCCCGTCTGCGGATCTCCGCCATCATGGAAACGCCTTCCCCGAAACGCTCGACCAGGGTCACGGGACGCCACGGTCTGTGGCAAAACCTCTGTCTCTCCTCCTGGGTGAAATTGTCTTCCAGAGCGTAGAGGTAATCCAGCGTCAGGGGGGCCGTGGTCACGTAGACCTGTTTTTTCTCCAGCCCCAGTCGTCGCCTGAGATACGGCGCGACCAGAGAGTCCCCGTCGCATTGGATTTCCAACCGCACCGGCGACATGCTGCGCCGCTTCCTGAGGGCCTTTCGCATCTGTTCCAGATAATTTTCCCCCAACTCCACCTCCTCGTCATCAGGGTTGATATCCGCATTGCGTGTAATACAGAACACCGCCTTGTCGATGATGGGATAGGAGGGATAGATCTTACAGACGAACCATGAAATAATTTCTTCCAACAAAACGTACTCTATGCTGTTCCCCGGCAACAGTGCATAGCGCTGAAGGGAGGGCGGAAGGGGAATCAGCCCTAAGGTCACCTTCCGCTTGTACTTGAGCAGTGCAGCCACGTAAAGCCCCTTGCTCTGAAGCTGGGGAAAAGGATGGTGCATGTCGATGATCTGGGGGGAGAGAACCGGCAAGAGTTGCTCTGTGAAATAGCGATCCAAATAGTTTCGGCGATCCTCGTCCAAAGACTCCATGGAGCAATGGACGATTCCCGCATCCCTCAAAAGATCCTGCAGCCAGTGGAAGGTCTTTTCCCTCTTGAGGTACAAGCCCTGACAGGCGGCATAGATCTTGTCCAACTGCTCCTTGGGAGTCATGAGGCTCTTGTTCTCCGTGATCCTCGGCCTCATGCGGTTCAAATCGCAGAGGCTCCCCACCCTCACCATAAAAAACTCATCCAGATTGCTGGTGAAGATCTCCACGAACTTCATTCGCTCATAGAGAGGCACCGTCTCATCCAATGCCTCGTCCAGTACCCTGGTGTTGAATTTCAGCCAGGAGAGCTCCCGGTTTTGGGTATAACTGGTATCAAATTCCCTTCTCTTCTCCTGCGGCAGGCGCATCTGCCTCTACCCCCTGTGATCTCTTTGTTTCCTCGGCTTCCGGCAACACGTACTTGTAGAGGTATCCGTCTCGGACGCCTGCATTGGTCACTTCGATGGCCTCGCTCTTAAAATGCCTTGCCACAGTCTGGAGAACGATCATGCCGGGAAGCAGCGTGCGTACGCGATCCGGCACCACCCGGAGGATAACGTCCAGCGTTTCCACAGGAACCGTAGCCCCCTCGTCGTTCTCCAGCAGCTTGATCATCTTTTTCAGGTTCGGCACCTTGATCTTGGAATTTCCAAGATCGAGCTGGAACAGATCGATGTTCAGCTTGTTGGCTGCGCGGGCCGTACCGCCGACACCACAAATGACGGGATACTTTCCCTTGGAAAGCTCCGGGTACTTCTTGATCTCATCCAGTACTGCCTGCTTGATGGCTTTGCGTTCCGACCGAGTAGGCAGGAGATTCGAAACAAAATTGTTGTAAGTGTTGAGAGAGCCCAGAGGAATGCTCACGGCGTGAAGCATCTTCCCGTCCTTATAGGGCACCAGTTCCGTGCTGCCACCGCCGATGTCCACCAGCAAACCGTCCTGGACATCCGCCGCATGGGATGCCCCGATGAAATCCAACTCTGCCTCCGTCTCACCGGAGATCACGTCCAGCTTCAAGCCGGAACGCTGCTCCACCTCGTCCACGGCAGCCTTGCTGTTTTTCGCATTGCGAAGGGCTGCCGTGGCAAAAACGTGAACACTGTCAATCCCGAGATCCTCAAGTAACTCGCGAAATTCCCTCAGCACGCCGGAAACACGGAGAATGCCCGAGGGCATCATCTGACCGTTTTTCACATAGGAGGCAAGTCCTACAGATTCCTTCTTGTTGAGCACAAGGGACATCCTGCCGTATTCCATTTTATAGATGTTCAGCCGTACCGTATTGGACCCCACGTCGATGATCGCGTACATAAAATTTCCCACTCCTCCAGCACATTGTACAAAACATATACCTCTTCCTCAGTAATTCGCCTCTCGAGAGAAAATTCCTGCCTCACAACATCTGCGTCACGCAAATCCCTCGGTAAAAAAAATGAGCCGGGTTTTCCGCAAATCCGCAGAAGCCCCGGTCCTCCATGCAAGATGCCGAATCCCTTCGGCACAATTGCATCAGTAAACCTCAAAGGCTGTGCCCTCTCTAATATCGGAGGCCAACAGTTCCTCGTCTCCCTCCAGCATGACACAGCCGGGACGATCCGGCTTCTTGGCTCCATTGAAGGCCAAGGTGCAGTGTCCCATCTCCCGAAGGCTTCGATTGGCCTCATCGCCAATCGCCGTAATGGTAAATACCTTGTCCGCAATGGCCATCACATCCCCCACGGCAAGCTCCCCGAGAAGCGGTGCCACCGTATGAAGGACAGAGATCTCCGCAAGCTCTGGCGGCACCCCCTCGTTGAAGATGACAATGAAGTTTGCCTCCGGATCCTCCAATAGGGACAGAGCGCTCTTCCCCCATCCGGTGATCTTGGCATGGTATTTCAATTCACACCCTCCTTTCCTTCTTAGGAGCTGTGCATCAATCATCACTTCATTCTGCTTGTCTGAATTCGCCATGACCGCATGGTCGATCAAGGACTATAAGTTATTTCCTGCCAATTCCTTAAGAATAAAGGCCGACGCTTGCCAGATAAGCGATGATGACGGACACAGGCCCCGTGATGACGCGGGAATAGAGAACCGCAGGAACACCGAGCTCAATGGTCTCTGGATCCGCCTCTCCGAGGCTCAAGCCAACGGGAACGAAATCCGCTCCCACCTGAGCATCGATTGCGAAAAGAGCGGGAAGAGCATACTGCGGCGGGATATTGCCCAGTCCGATCTGCACACCGAGAAGGGTACCGACGATCTGCGCGATGACCGCTCCCGGTCCAAGCACCGGGGAAAGGAAGGGCATGGCGCAAATGAGGGAAATGATGAGCATTCCCGGAAGAGTACTGGCAATGGGCGAAATAGTGTTAGCGATGAAATCGCCGATACCCGATGCACTGATGATGCCCAAAATCATGCTGACAAAGGCCATGAAAGGCAGGATGCTCTTGATGGTAATGTCGATGGTCTCTCGTCCTGCCGCGTAGAATTTGCTGACCACGCCGCCGATGGCAATGCCCATGCGAGTGATGATTCCCTTCTCCTTGCCGGCATTCATTCTGGCAATCTCTGCTTTTGCCTGTTCCTTCGTCTTGGGGATTCCCATGGACGTTGAAGAGGCAGCAGCCTGCACCGCTTTCTCGTCGGCAAAGTCAAGACAACTCTCATCCACGCCGGAAACATAGAGATCCTCTGTCATGAACCGAGCCAGCGGTCCCGACTGTCCAACGGGAAGCGTATTCACCGTAAAGATGTGCTTCTTCGGATATATGCCGCAACGCGCCGTACCGCCGCAATCTACAACAGCCACCAGCATCTCTTCGTCCGGAACCCCCGTGGAAAAACCGTCGACAGCCTCGCATCCCAACATTTCTGCCAGCGCCTTTGCCACCGGGTGAATGCCTCCCCCCGTGATGCTCACCACCTTGTGCTTCGCCTCTGTGGGAACTAGGATGAGAGGGCCTCCCCAGCCGCCTTTTCCGGCATTTACAATAACGGATCTATACATTCGGGCATCCTCCTTTATCCCTTACTCTCATTGTTCTTGCGCATATGCACGTAAATCCTCTCCGTCACGATGCCGCGGATCAGGATGACCACAACGCCCACGATAAAGTAGCGCACGGCCAGATCTCCCAAGGGAAGCCCAAGCTGCTGAATGCCTGCCGCAATGCCCATGTACACAAAGAGCTCACCGCCGTTTGCGTGCGGGAAAAGTCCCGTCACTGGGTGGACGAAGCTCACAGCCGCATCGTAGAAAGCCGGCTTGTACTTCGATTCGACAAAGCGTCCGAAAGTGTAGCACATGGGGTTCGTTACGAAGATGACCGCCAGAACGGGCAACACCGTATACCTCGTGATGGCGTACTTTGTCGATGCCTGTGCCAAGCCGTTGACCCGCTCCTCACCAATGAGCTTGATGAGAGAGTTGACTGCCGTCATCAGAACAACCACCAAGGGAATGATCCCCGTGACCCAACTCGTAAAGGTGGCTGCGCCGGTCTGGAAAAGCGACAAAAAACCGTTCGCGACTCCAGCAATGAGATCCATGTCATTCACCGTACCTTTCTCAAATGAAGATCAAAACAAGTATTCCGCACAAAACAACCTGCAAAAAAGCCAATCATGGCAAGATTCTTCCCGTCAATCACCTGGTCACTCCACCACCTCCTGCGGGTTCAACCGAAGCTCCAAAGCTTCCAGTGCCTGGATATGACCCTTTCGACGGATCTGTTCCTTCGCAGGCAGGGACAGATACTCCTGTTTCATCTCATAAATCGTCCTGCCGACAATCTCCGGGATCTTTTTGAAGCGGCTGAAGATCGTCATGCCCTCCATGATCTCGCCGTCCAGGATCCTTCCCTTCCCGTCACAGGCGATGATGACAAGATGCCCCGGGCCGAAGCGCCCTCGCACGGAGCCGATCCCAAGATTCCCCAGGCGATGCAGTCTTTGCACCGTCTGCCGATAAGCCCTGATCTGAAGGCGCATGCCGATAAGCTGCATCACCGTCAACAAGGCCAAAATTCCGAAGATCGTCCAAACACTCATATCCGCTTTCCTCCGTTAAAGAACTGCAAAATTACCAAAGGACAATTCCAAATATGTAGTATAACACGCAAAGTCCATCTGTAAAAGGAAAATCGAAACGCTCCATTCGTAGATTTCGCCTGTGGCGAAATTTGAACAACTGCGTTATAATAAACACAT
>CAMIWP010000038.1 GCA_946402475.1 uncultured Selenomonadaceae bacterium | reverse complement strand
GGCTAGAGGGCATCGCCGAGGTTACCACGATGGCATCCGTCCCCCGGACGTGTTCGCCGTCCTGGCCCAGGTAGACGGTGGCACCCAGCTCCTTCAGATGCTCCGTGATGTGGGATGCGCCGCGATCCGAGCCGGACACCTCATAGCCCAGTTCCACAAGGATCTTCGCCAAGGGACTCATGCCCGCGCCGCCGATGCCCACGAAGTGTATTTTCTTGATGCCTTTCAGATCTCTCAGCAATGGGACTCCTCCTCCGTTCGAAATCCCCGTGAACAGGCCGGGGTTCTTCATCTTTTTGCGATCTCCAACACCATGTCGGCGATCTTCTCCGCCGCCTCCGGTTTCCCGAGGGATCGGCTGGCGGCAGCCATCTGCTCCAGCTTCCCCGGATCCTCCAGGAGCTCTCGCAAGGTCTTGCCCAAGATCTCCCCGTCCAGGTCACTGTTGAGGATCATGCGGGCCGCCCCCGCCGCTGTCACCGCCCGGGCATTGTGTTCCTGATGGTTCTCCGCCGCGTAGGGATAGGGGATGAGAATGGACGGAATGCCCCGTGCCGTGAGCTCCGCCAATCCGATGGCCCCGGCCCGGAAGACCGCCAGATCCGCCACGGCCAAAGCCTGGGGCATGTTGTAAAGATAGGGCTCCACCCGGATGTGGCGGCTCTTTTCCAAATCCACCCCTGCGGCTTTCAGGCGGTTTATCACGTCTCCGTATTCCTGTTTCCCCGTCACATGGAGGAACTGGACCTCCGGCCGATCCGCCGCTCCCTTCAGGACGCCGATCATGGCGCGGTTGATGCTGCGCGCTCCCCGGCTTCCTCCGGAAACCAGGACGACGGGCCTTCTCCCGTCCAGCCCAAAGGCCGCAAGGCCCTCCTGCCGATCGGCGGCAACCACTTCCTTTCGGATGGGGTTTCCCGTGCAGACCACCTTTTCCGAGGGAAAGTATGCCATGGCCTCGGGGACCCCCGCCGCCACCTTCGTGACGAAACGGGAGAGGATTTTGTTCGTGATGCCGGGCACCACATTCTGTTCCTGGATCAGGGTGGGGATGCCCTTGAGGCTCGCGGCCATGAGCACGGGGCCGCAGACATAGCCCCCCGTTCCCACCGCCGCATCGGGACGGAACCTTCTCACGATGCCCATGGCCTTCGCCACGCTCATCATGGCCTTCCCTGCCCGCTTGATGTTCGACAGGGTGAAGTGCCGCTCAAAGCCCTGCAAATCCACCGTGGCAAAGGGAAGCCCCTCCTTGGGAACGATGTCCGACTCCAATCCCCGCTTCGTCCCCACATAGAGGAACTCCGCCTCCGGCATCTTCTCCTGTATGGCCCGCACAATGGTAATGGCGGGGTAGATATGTCCTCCCGTACCGCCGCCCGACACGATGATCCTCAACGAAATATCCTCCGCTTCTCTACCGTTCCGTCACAATGCGCTTGAAATCTCGTCCCCGCTCCTCAAATCCGCCGTACATGTCGAAGCTGGCGCAGGCCGGGGAAAGCAGCACCACCTGCGGGGCCTTTGCCATGCCACGGGCCAGTTCCACCGCTTTCTCCATGGAATAGCCCGCCTCATGGATGTGATCCTCGGAGAATCCCCGGGCCACTGCCGCCTCGTGGAATCGCTTCGCCCCGGCTCCCAGGAGAATGAGTTCGTCCACCCGTTCCCTCACCAGATCCATGAACTCCGACAGATCCGTCATCTTGTCATCGCCCCCCGCCAGGAGGATGATATGGCCGGGAAAGGTTTCCAGGGCCTTGATGGCGGAGTCCGTATTGGTGGCCTTGGAGTCGTTGTAATAGGGAACTCCCTCGATTTCTCGGACGAACTCGATGCGATGCTCCACCCCCCGGAAGGACCTCAGCACCCCGGCCATCTTCTCCGGCTCCGCTCCCATGAGGAAGGCCGCCAAGGATGCCGCCAGGGCGTTCTCCACATTGTGTCCCCCCTTGATGCCCAGCTCCGAGACGGTGCAAAGCTCATGCTCCCTTCCCTGCCAACGGATCACAAGCCTGTCCCCTTGGAGGAAGGCGCCCTCCTCCAACTCTTCCTTTCGGCTGAAAAAGAGGGTACGGCAACGGGCGCGCTTTTTCATGGAGCGCGTGCGCTCATCGTCGTAGTTCAGCACCAGGTAATCATCCATGGACTCCTCCGCAAACATGCGTTCCTTCATTTGCTGGTAAACTTCCATGGAACCGTGGCGCAGAATGTGATCCGGAGTGACGTTCAGGATCACCGACACGTGGGGATGGAAGGCATTGGTTGCCTCCATCTGGTAGCTTGAGATCTCCGCCGCGATGCAGCCGCCTTCTCCCACCCGGACAGCTTCCTCACAGAGGGGTATCCCGATGTTTCCGCCCACGCCCACCTTCTCATAATGGGTCTTCAACAAAAGGCCCAAAAGGGTCACGGTGGTGGTCTTGCCATTCGTGCCCGTCACGGCGCAGATGGGAGACTCCGCGAGACGGTAGGCCATCTCCACCTCGCTGATGACGGGAATGCCCCACTGGATCGCCCGTTGGGCAATGGGAACCCTCAGGGGAACCGCCGGGGACAGGAGGACCATGTCCACGCCCTCCAGCATCTCATCCTTCTGAGGGCCAAAGACCAATTCAATCCCCTGCCGACGAAGCTCCGTAAAATCATGGTCCAGCTCGGCTTCTTCCTTGGCGTCGCTCAGGATGACCCTGGCTCCCATGGACTTTGCCATCTTCGCCGCCGCAAATCCGCTGATCCCGGCGCCGATGACCAGCATGGTTCTTCCCTGCAGTTCCATAGAACACATCTCCTATTCCGTTCACAACATGGACAGCCCGGCAACTCCCGCCAGAAGTCCCACCGCCCAGAAGACAAAGACCACCTTCTGCTCGCTCCAGCCCCCCAGCTCAAAGTGATGGTGGATGGGGCTCATGCGGAAGATCCTCTTCCCCGTCGTCTGAAAGGAAATCACCTGAAGAATGACCGAGAGGGCCTCGCAGACAAAGATGAAACCTACCACCACCAAAAGGAGTTCCGTATGGGTGAGGATCCCCATGGCCGCGAAGGCCCCGCCCAGGGCAAGGGAGCCGGTATCTCCCATGAAGACCTTCGCCGGATGGGCGTTAAAGCGAAGGAAGGCGATGCAGGCAGCAACCACGGCCACGCAGAAGACAGCCAGTGTCCCATGTCCCGTCAGGATGCAGACGACGGCGTAGACGCTGGAGGCGATGGCCACGGTTCCGGAAGCCAATCCGTCCAGCCCATCCGTCAGATTCACTGCGTTGGAGGTTCCCACGAGGACCAGGAGCACCAAGGGATAGTAGAGGATGCCGATGTCGGCCTCATGATCCACCCCGGGGATCCAGATGCTGGTGTCCAGCCCCAGCTCCCGGGTGCCGATGTACATGGTCACAAGAGCGATGAAGATCTGCCCCAAGAGTTTCTCCTTCGCTCGAAGCCCCAAATTGCGCTTCTTCACCACTTTGATGTAGTCATCCAAAAAGCCCAGGGCGAAATGCCCCAGCAGGATGAAAAGAGCCAGCAGGATCTCCGTGGTCAGGGGCGCCGCCGCCAAAGTTCCCAGGGATATTCCCAGGACGATCATGATGCCCCCCATGGTGGGAGTTCCGCTCTTTGCCTGATGGCTCTTCGGGCCTTCCTCCCGGATGCTCTGGCCGAATTTCAGCCGATGGAGCACGGGCAGCATGACGGGGCCCATGAGCAGGACAACTCCCGCTGCTACAAGAATAGCGATCAAAAACTCGGATGACATTCCTCTGCCCTCTTCCCACAGTTCAAAACAGGTCGATGATCTTTTCCATCTGCATTCCCCGGGAGCCCTTGAACAAAACCGTGTCCCCGGGCTGAAGGATGCGCTTCAGCACCTCTGCCGCCTCTTCGTGGGAGGCGCAGGGATAAACCTCCCGGATCCCGCCTTTCTCCGCTCCTTCGGCGATTCGCTTTCCCATTTCCCCCCGGGTGACGACCGCGGCGAACTCCTTTTCCGCCAGCTCGGCTCCCACACGGAAATGGGCCTCCTCGGAAGCCGCGCCAAGCTCCAGCATGTCCCCCATAACGGCGATCTTCCGTCCCGGGGCAAGTTCGGACAGCGTGCGGATGGCCGCTGTCATGGACATGGGACTGGCATTGTAGGCATCGTTGACGATGCGATACTCGCCCTTCTGCTGCACCTCGAAGCGCATTTTTGCCGCCTCCGAATGCGACAGCCCCTCACGGATTTCCTCCGAAGAAAGGCCAAGGGCAATCCCTGCGGTGATGGCGGCCAAAGCGTTGTAAACATTGTGCTGCCCCACCATGGGCAGGAGGTACTCACAGCTCTCTTTCCCACAGTCCGCCGTAAACCTCGTGACGTTCTCCTCGATGCGGATATCCCTTCCCCGGACATCCGCTTCCCTTTCCAGTCCAAAGGTCAGGACGCGCACCCCGGGAGCCGCCTTCTCCCGCATGGCCGCCACATAATCATTGTCCCCATTGAGGATCACCGTCCCGCCGGAGGGGATCGCCTCCACCAGCTCGGCCTTCGCCCTGGCGATGTTCTCCATGGTTCCCAGAAGTTCCAGATGCGTCTCCCCCACATTGGTGACAATTCCCACCGACGGCTCCGCAATGGGGGCCAGCGCCTCGATCTGGCCCAGACCCCTCATGCCGATCTCCACAACCGCCGCCCTGTGCTCCCGGCGCAAACCCAGAAGGGTCAGAGGCAGGCCGATCTCATTGTTGAAATTGCCCTGTGTCTTGAGCACCGGTCCTTTCGCCGAAAGCACCGCCGCGACCAATTCCTTGGTGGTGGTCTTGCCGTTGGATCCCGTGATGGCAATGACGGGAAGGCGGAACTTCCTCCTCCAGAGATGGGCGATCTGCTGATAGGCTCTCTGCGTGTCCTTCACCCTCAGCACGGTACCCCGGATGTCCCGGAGCTTTTCCGCCGGGCAGGCCGTGCTGACCATCACTCCTGCCGCTCCCTTCGACAGAGCCTCTCCGGCAAAATCCTCCCCGTTGAAGCGCTCCCCCCGAAGGGCAACGAACAAGACCCCCTCTGAAATCTTGCGCGTATCCGTCACCACGTCGGTGAAATTGTCCTTTTCCCGTTGCGCTGTGTCGGCTCCCGTGGCCGCCACGATCTCCTCAAGGCTGAATGCTGGCATGATCTTTCCCCCTGATGGCCTCCCTGGCCACTTCCCTGTCATCGAAATGAATCGTCCTGTCCTTCAAGATCTGGTAATCCTCGTGTCCCTTGCCCAAAATCACCACAATATCATCCTTTTGAGCCAGTTCCACGGCGCGGAAGATGGCGGTGCGCCGATCCGTGATGCACTCGTGGTGCTTTTCGCCGATCTTCTCCCTCACCCCTTCTTCCACCTGGCTCAGAATGAACGCGGGATCCTCCGTGCGAGGGTTGTCCGAGGTGGCGATCACCGCATCGGAAAGCTCCGCCGCCAAGCGTCCCATGATGGGCCGCTTGGTCCGATCCCGATCCCCGCCGCAGCCGAAGACGGTGATGATATGGCGCCTGGCAATCTGCCGCGCCGTGCGGAGCACGTTTTCCACCCCGTCCGGCGTATGAGCGTAGTCCACGATGACGGAAAAATCCTGCCCCTCATCCACCAGCTCGAATCGGCCGGGAACACTGGCAAACTCCTGCAAGGCACCCCGGATCGTCTCCGGCGGTATGCCTTCCGCCAGAGCGGCCCCTGCGGCAGCCATGACATTGTACACATTGAATATGCCCGTGATGCGAAGCCGCAGTTCCATCGCTCCAAAGGAACCGGACAGGGAGAACTCGCTCCCCCGGGGAAGCACCCGGACATTCTCTCCCCGAAGATCCGTCTCCCCCTTCAGCCCATAGGTCAGATGCCCGCAATGAGCATGCTCCAGCATGGTCTTTCCCGCCGGGTCGTCCCCATTCACCACGGCGGTCTTCCCCGGGCCGGAGAGAAGGGAAAAGAGCTTTGCCTTGGCCTGTTTGTAGTTTTCCAATGTCTTATGGTAATCCAGATGATCCTGTGTGAGATTCGTGAAGATGGCGGTGTCGAATTCGATGCCCGCCACCCGATCCTGGTCCAGGGCGTGGGAGGAAACTTCCATGACCACGTAATCCATGCCCCTGTCCCGCATCATAGCCAGGATGTTCTGGAGTTCCACCACGTCCGGAGTCGTGTTGTGGATGGGAAAGCTCTCCTCCTCCACCATGATCTGTATGGTTCCGATAAGTCCCACCTTGAAGCCGGCCTTCCTCAGGATCGCCCTTGTAATATAGCTGGTGGTCGTCTTGCCGTTGGTTCCCGTGATGCCGATGACTCGCATGGCCTTCGCGGGATAATCGTGGAAATAGGGCACGATGACCTCCAGGGACTTGTTGAGCTCCGGCACCTTCAGGACAGACATCCCCGCCGGAGGCTCCACGTCCCTGGCGGTGAGGATGGCGGCAGCCCCCTGGGCCGCCGCCTTGGGAATGAAGTCATGCCCGTCTACGTGAACCCCGGGGATGCAGACAAACAGCATCCCCTTTCCTATCTTCCTCGAATCCCGTTCAATCCCGACAATCTCCGCATCCCTGTCACCGATCACCTCTGCGCCTTTCACCAAGGCGGCCAACTCGCCGATCGTCTTCATGCCCTTCCTCCTCGTCCCTGCGGAAAATCCACGATGTGCTTCCCGTAAAAAATGCTCCTTCTCTCACGGAGCAAGAAAAGAAGCATCCTTGGTCTATGGATCATCTCTCATGACTGAAATAAACCTTCGTCGGCACCTGCATTCCAAGCTCACCGGCCGCAATGGCCTTGATCCGGCCGGGTGCCCTGAGCTGGGCGATCTCAATGCGCAGCCGCTCGTTCTCCCGCTCCACGTTCATGGCCTGCTGCTGGGTATTCACAAGGGCATAGCCCCGGCTGGCGCTGATGCCGCTACGGATTGTCACAGCCATGGCAAGAACGGTAAACACGATGAACAATGTCCGGCAACGGGAACGCAAGGGCCTGTCCAAAAGCGTCTGCGCTTTCTGCACGAAACGGCCCTTTACCAGCACGGGCCTCGGTCTCGGCTGCCCCTCGCTGAATTCCGGGTAAGCCTCGTAATCATACTCCTCTTCCATTCGCTTTGCAAGCATCTTGGTTCCCCCCTAGAACATTCGTCAATTTCTCGGCAATGCGCAGCTTCGCGCTGCCGGAGCGGGAATTTCGCTCCAGCTCCTCCGCCGTCGCGGACAACGGCTTGCCGATGATACGGATTTCCGGGCGATGATGACAGACGCATACGGGAAGCTCCCGGGGACAAATGCAACCGCTACTCATCTCCTTGAGCACGTTCTTGGCAATGCGATCCTCCAGGGAATGAAAGGTGATGACGGCAAGCCGCCCTCCCGGCTTCAGATGCGCTACAGCCGTCCGAAAGGCTCCCTCCAGGATGCCCAGCTCATCATTCACCTCGATGCGAATGGCCTGGAACACCCGCTTGGCGGGATGCCCTCCCCCGGACTTTCTCGCCGCCTTCGGCACAGCCCTTCGGATGATGTCCACCAGTTCCCCCGTGGTCCTCACGGGTTCTCTCTTCCTCGCCTCCAAAAGGAAGGCCGCAATCCTCTTCCACCAGCGCTCTTCGCCGTATTCCCGAAAGATGCGTCCCAGTTCCTCCTCTCCGTAGCCGTTCACCACGTCGTAGGCGGAGAGAGACTGTCCCGGATCCATACGCATGTCGAGGGGCGCATCCTGCATGTAGGAAAATCCCCTCCCGGGCGTATCGATCTGGTGGGAAGACACCCCCAGGTCAAAGAGAATGCCATCCGCTTTCCCTATGTTGTTTTCTGTCAGGATAGCGTCCAGATGACGAAAGTTGTCATGAACGATATCCACCCGGCAGCGAACGCCTCTCAGCCTTTCAGTCGCGGCGGCAATGGCCTCCCCATCCTGATCGATGCCTACCAGGCGCCCTCCCGGTTCCAAGAGTTCGGCAATGCGGGCGGAATGACCGGCCCCGCCAAGGGTACAATCCACATACGTCCCGGCAGGATCCGTCACCAACCCTCTCACAGTTTCCTCCAGCATCACGCTGACATGATGAAACGCCATTGCCCATACATCCCTCGGTTTCTCATCAAATTCCCAGATCCGCCAGATTCTCGGCGATCTCAGTGACCGTCGGATTCACCTCCTCCGTGTAGTTCGTCCAGCTCTCCTTATCCCAGAGTTCCGCCCGATTCATGACCCCCGTGAGCACCAC
>CAMIWP010000037.1 GCA_946402475.1 uncultured Selenomonadaceae bacterium | reverse complement strand
TCCAGACGCCGGAAGAAACCGCACAGGATGCCGTGGACAACGATGTGCACATGGTGGGCTTCAGCTCCCTTGCCGCCGGACACAATACGCTCCTGCCGCAGCTCGTCGATGAATTGAAGAAACTGGGACGCGAGGACATCATGGTCTGCATCGGCGGTGTTATCCCCGTGCAGGACTATGACAATCTCTATCAGCATGGCGCCGTGGCTATTTTTGCGCCGGGAACGAATATCCCCGAAGCGGGCATCAAGCTCCTGACGCTTCTCATGGATCGTGCCAAGGAAGAACTGGCAGAAGAATAGTCTGCGTAACGAAGAGCAAGCCTTCCCTGCTGTGCAACGGGAAGGCTTGTTTGAAATTGAGGAGGCGCCATGGAACAGAAATACACAACTTCAAAGCCCAGCTGGGTGCCGGAGGAACCAAATGAAAAATTTGCCTGTTCTGTCATGAGCGGTATTGACGGCATCAAGGATACCACGGTGGGAAACATCAATCCGGCCATCGAAAGCGGCAAGATAAAGCCTAAGCGCCGCATGATCCTCTCCGAAGACGACTATGTAGAGGGTGTGTCGAGGGGAGATCGCATGACGCTTTCCCGCGCCATCACTCTCATTGAGAGCAACAGCCCCCGCCATTTTGCCAAAGCGCAACGGGTCTTGCAAAGGCTGCTCCCCCGCACGGGCAAAGCGCTTCGCATCGGCTTTACCGGTGTGCCGGGTGCCGGAAAGAGCACTACGATCGAGGCCTTCGGCAATATGCTTTGCGATGAGGGGCATAGGGTGGCTGTTCTCACCGTCGATCCCACCAGTTCCGTCACCAAGGGTTCCATTCTTGGGGACAAGACCCGTATGGGAACCCTTTCCCGTCGTCCGGAAGCGTTTATCCGGCCTTCTCCTGCGGGAGGCACCTTGGGCGGGGTGGCAAGGAAGAGCCGCGAAACCATGCTCATGTGCGAGGCAGCAGGCTATGATGTCATCATCATCGAGACGGTAGGCGTCGGACAGTCGGAAACAACAGTGCGCTCCATGGTCGATTTTTTCCTGCTGATCGTTCTCACGGGAGCCGGAGATGATCTGCAGGGAATCAAAAAGGGCATCATGGAGTTGGCCGACGCCATTGTCATCAACAAGGCCGATGGGGATAATCTCGTGAAAGCCAAGGTAGCCAGAGGTGAATACGAGCGCATGATCGAGTACATCCGTCCCGCGACTCCCGGTTGGGCTACGCATGCCTACCTTTGCTCTGCCTTGGAAAAAACAGGGCTAAAAGAGCTTTGGCAGGTCATCCGGGCCTTCCAGAAAATGACGACGGAAAGCGGTGTTTGGCAAAAGCGTCGGGAGGGGCAGCTCCTCGATTGGATGCACAGCATGATCGACGAGCATCTGCACAATCTCTTCTTTGAGGATGCCGTAGTCACAGGGCGCATGCCGGAGATCCGGAAGGCCGTGCTCCATGGGACGATTTCCCCCACACAGGCGGTGGCGGAACTCATCCATTTGTTTGATGTAAAGCGGGCGGCCATGCGGCAGGTGGATCTTTTCCATCCCGAACGAGAGTGAGGAAATGCCATGTATACGAAAAAAATCTATTTTTCCGGCGGGGATTTCCATGAACTGCAGGAAGTCTTTCGCACCTTGCCGGGAGTGACGGACACGCAGACGGGTTATATCAATGCCGGGAAGGATGCGGATTACGACAGTGTTTCGAGCGGCAACATCAAAGCGTATATGGGCGTTGAAGTGGTATTCAACCCCAAGAAGACAGACCTCTCCAAACTCATGGATGTGTTCTTTGCGGTGGTGAATCCCTATGTCCCGGACGGACAGGGGAAGGCACGCGGCGAAATGTACCGCGCGGGTGTCTTTTATACGGATGCGGAAGATGAGCCGCAAGTAGAACTGCATTTGAATTTCATTGCGAACAGGGGAAAACCGCCGGCGGTATCCTGCATCGGCATTACCGTGAACGATCCGAACAGTGATCCAAAGCTGGCGCGACATTGCTTCTGCATGGCGAAACCATTGAAGACATTTCAGTCGGCAGAGGAGCAACACCAGCATTATTTGGAGATCCACGAAAAGGAGAATACCTTTATTGATTTCGCAAGATTAAGAGAATATCTGAAGTTTTAAAATCCTCTTATGGAAAGGATGATGATGTATGGAAGCAAAGAAAAATCGTGGGTTCCAGCCATTGGCGATGCCGAAATTCCATCCCGTGTGGAGGGATGTAGAAGGTGATTGGTGCAAGAATGAGGCTCTTTCCTCCACACCCTTCTCTCCTTTGGAAAACCGCATCAAAGAAGAAAAACCGGGATTGTCCGAAGGTATGTCAAAACTTCGCGCCTTATTGGGAGAAGAAAAATTCAGCAAATTTATTTCTCCGATCCACAATCTGACAAAAAATAAAAATATGTTGTTGATCGTCGCAGGAAATTACCTGGAGAGATCCCTTTTGGAAAGGGAATGCGTTCCCAGCCTGAAGGAAGCCTTTGGTGTATCCTCCGTTCGCATTGTGGTATAGGCTCTTCCTTGGAGGTTGCCGCTTCGCCGACCGCAGGCCGGGGCTCTGCGGGGAGCTCTTCACACGTTGAAGCGGAAGTTCGTCACATCTCCGTCCTGCATGATGTAGTCCTTGCCCTCCAGGCGAACCTGGCCTTTTTCCCTCGCTGCCGCGACGCTGCCCGCGGCGATGAGGTCGTCGTAGCTGACAATCTCGGCGCGGATGAAGCCCCGCTCAAAGTCCGTGTGGATCTTTCCCGCCGCCTTCGGCGCCGTGGTCCCCTTGACGATGGTCCAAGCCCGGCATTCGTCGGGGCCTGCCGTCAGGAAGGTCATGAGGCCCAGGAGGTCAAAGGCCCCCTTGATGAGCTTGTCCAGCCCCGACTCCGTGAGACCCATGTCCGCGAGGAACTCCCGGGCTTCCCCTTCCTCCAGCTCGGCGATCTCCGCCTCCACCTTGGCGGAAATGACCGCCACCTGGGCTTTCTCTCCCGCCGCGTATTCCCGTACCTTCTTCACGAAGGGATTCCCCTCGGCATCGGCCACCTCATCCTCGGATACATTTGCCACGTAAAGGGTGGGCTTCAGGGTCAGGAGGTTCATCTCCTTGATGAGCTCCAGATCATCGGAGGAAAGTTCCACGCTGCGGGCGGGCCTGGCCTCGTCCAAGGCTTCCTTGATGCGGCGCAGGACCTCATCCTCCGCCTTTGCCTCCTTGCTGCCGGATTTCGCGATGCGGGCCAGCTTCATGATGCGCTTCTCCACGATCTCAAGATCCGCAAGGCAGAGTTCCGTCTGGATGATCTCGATGTCCCGGATGGGGTCGATGCCGCCCTCCACATGAGTGATGTTGGAGTCCTGGAAGCAGCGCACGACATGGGCGACAGCATCCACCTGACGGATGTGCTCCAGGAATTTGTTGCCAAGGCCCTCCCCCTTGGAAGCTCCCTTCACAAGCCCGGCGATGTCCACGAAACTCACCGTGGCAGGGGTGGTCTTCTTGGAGTCGTACATCTCGTGGAGCACCTGAAGCCTGGCGTCCGGCACCGGCACCACCCCCACATTGGGCTCGATGGTACAGAAGGGATAGTTCGCCGCTTCGGCTCCCGCCTTGGTGATGGCATTAAAGAGTGTGCTCTTGCCCACATTGGGCAAGCCTACGATTCCTACGCCTAAATTGCTCAATTTCATTCCGCCTTTCCATGGGAAAAGCCTTCCCCTCATGGGAAGGCTTTTTTGTATCACAAGGTTCCAAAAATCCGATCCCCGGCATCTCCGAGTCCCGGGACGATGTAGCCCTTCTCGTTGAGGCGCTCATCCACGGCGGCTACATAGATGGGAATATCGGGATGATCGCGGTTGATGACCCGGATCCCCTCCGGCGCCGCCACAAGGCACATGAGGGTGATGGACCTCGCTCCCCGATCCTTGATCATCTGCAAGGCCGCAGAGGCGCTCCCCCCCGTGGCAAGCATGGGATCCACCACGATGAGGGTGCGCTCCTGTACGTCGCTGGGCAGCTTGCAGTAGTACTCCACCGGCTTCAGTGTCTCGGGATCCCGATAGAGGCCGATATGTCCCACCCTTGCGGCGGGAATCATGTTCAGCACGCCGCTGAGCATGCCAAGGCCCGCCCTGAGGATCGGAACGACGCCCACCTTCTTCCCCGAAAGCTCCTTGCTTTTGCACTTGGCCACCGGCGTCTCGATCTCCACTTCCCTCAGGGGGAAGTTCCGGGTGATCTCATAGGCCATGAGCATGGCGATTTCCTCCAGAAGCTGGCGGAAATCCTTGGTCCCGGTTTCCTTTTTGCGCATCAGGGTCAGCTTGTGCTGGACAAGGGGATGATCGATGACCGTCACGTTCAATTCTTCCGACATTCCTATCGCTCCTTGCTTCTTTATAACGCAATGGTTCAAATTTCGCCACAGGCGAAATATTCCAATTGGCATTTCAACGAGGCGGGAGATATTAGCTCCCGCCTGTTATTCACGAGGGTGCCCCCCACTTATGGAGGCGGGGGGCATCTTTTACTCGTTATTCGTACAGGGGGTATTTGTCGCAGAGGGCCTGCACGCGCCGACGAGCCTTCTCCTTGGAGGCTTCGTCCGAGGGATTGTGGAGGACGAGGGAGAGGATGTCCGCCACCTCCTTCATATCCGCCTCCTTGAAGCCCCGGGTCGTAAGGGCGGGAGAACCCAGGCGGATGCCGCTGGTGACGAAGGGGGAACGGGTCTCAAAGGGAATGGTATTGCGATTCGCGGTAATGTTCACCTCATCCAGAAGGAGCTGGGCCTCCTTTCCCGTGAGGTTTTTGTTGGTGAGGTCCACCAGCATCAGGTGGTTGTCCGTGCCGCCGGAGACCAGGCGGAAACCATCCTTCTGTAGCTCCTCTGCCAAGGCGGCCGCATTTTTCACCGTCTGCTTGGCGTACAGAGCAAATTCCGGCTGGAGAGCCTCTTGGAAGGCCACCGCCTTTGCCGCGATGACGTGCATCAAGGGGCCTCCCTGAATGCCGGGGAACACCGCCTTGTTAAAGCGCTTGCCGAACTCTGGATCACGGCAGAGGATCATGCCTCCCCGTGGACCACGCAGGGTCTTGTGGGTGGTGGTGGTGACCACGTCCGCGTAGGGGAGAGGACTCGGGTGCATTCCCGCCACCACGAGGCCGGCGATATGGGCGATGTCCACCATGAGATAGGCTCCCACGGAACGGGCGATTTCCGCCAGCCTGGGGAAGTCGATGATGCGGGGATAGGCCGAGGCACCTGCGACGATGAGCTTCGGCTTGCATTCCTTCGCCTGTTTTTGCAGGGCATCGTAGTCAATGCACTCCGTTTCCCTGGATACACCGTAGGGAACGACCTTGAAGTACTTGCCGGACATGTTCACGGGACTGCCGTGGGTGAGATGGCCCCCGTCCGTGAGGCTCATGCCCATGACCACATCCCCCGGTTCCAGCAGGGAAAAGAACACCGCCATGTTGGCCTGGGCGCCGGAATGGGGCTGGACGTTGGCGAATCCCGCGCCGAAGAGCTTCTTCGCCCGGTCAATGGCGAGCTGCTCCACCACATCGACGAACTCGCAACCGCCGTAGTAACGCTTCCCCGGGTAGCCTTCGGCGTACTTGTTCGTCAGCACGCTGCCCTGAGCTTCCATGACCGCCTTGCTCACGATGTTTTCCGAGGCGATGAGTTCCAGCTTCGTCCGCTGGCGATTCAGCTCGTTGCCGATCTCCCGGGCGATTTCCGGATCAGCGGCTTTCAGTGTGTCCATCAAGCTCAATGTCGTTCCTCCTTAAAAACAGATACTTTATAAAGCCAGATTACTGTTTATCCTGTTGTTCCAGGGCCATGATCTTATTCACGCGGCGCGCATGGCGTCCTCCCGTGAACTCGCCCTGCACCCATGCCCTGACGATTTCCCCTGCGGGGCCGAAGCCGACCACCCGGCCGCCCAAGGCCAGCACGTTGGCGTTGTTGTGCTCCCGGGACATCTTCGCCGAGTAAACATCATTGCAGAGGGCGCAACGGATTCCCTTGATCTTGTTGGCGGCTATGGAAATGCCGATGCCCGTGCCGCAGAGGACGATGCCCCGATCCGACGTTCCCCTTGCAACGTCGGCGCAGACCTTTTCCGCGATGTCGGGATAGTCCACGGAATCCGTACCAAAGGTTCCCACATCCGTTACCTCGATGTTGCCGAACTCCTTGAGAACCATCTTCACCTCTTCCTTGAGCGCCACAGCGCCGTGGTCGCTCCCAATCGTGATCTTCATGGCGGCATCTCCCCTCCCCAGTCAACTACACATCAAATCTTTCATATTATAACGCAATTGTTCAAGTTTTGCCATAGGCAAAATTCCAATTCAACGTTTCGACAGGTTTATCCCGTCGGGGATATTTTTTTACGATATTTTTTACGGTTGGCAGGAGTGGCGAACATGGAAGTAGAATGAATGAACGATTAAACAGAAAAATTTTTTCTGCAGCGTCATGACCATGCCGAGAAAAGAGCAGGAACACCTCGTGAATCCTGAAGGCTCGAGCAGGAGTATTTCGGGGGAAGGGAGGAGAAACCTGCAGGAAGGTAAAGGATGTGATAAAGGCGGAAGAGCAGGAGACGGCACGGAACATCGTCCGTGAAATAAAAACACTTTCCCGCGATCTGAAGGAACCCTGGCGGTTTATGGAGGTCTGTGGCACCCACACGGTATCCATCTTTCGAGGAGGCATACGCCAGATGTTGCCGGAACAGGTGGAACTGGTGTCCGGCCCGGGTTGTCCCGTGTGTGTCACGCCGGATGATTACATGGACAAGGCCATCGCTTATGCCCGAAGGGAGGATGTGATCCTCACCACCTTCGGAGACATGCTCAAGGTTCCAGGTTCCCGTTCCAGCTTGGGAGAGGAAAAAGCGGCGGGGGCAGACATCCGCATCGTCTACTCCCCCTTGGACAGCATTGCGGTGGCTCGGCAGAATCCGGGGAAAAAAGTCGTATTTCTTGCGGTGGGGTTTGAGACGACGGCACCCACGGCGGCGGCGACGGTTCTGGCGGCGGAGCAAGAGGGCATCGAAAACCTCTGTATTCTCTCCGCGCACAAATTGGTTCCCCCCGCCCTGCGCATGCTCATGGAGGATCCCCAAGTCCGGGTGGACGGCTTCATCCTCCCGGGCCATGTGGCGGTGGTGACGGGGAGCGAAGCCTTTTGCTTTGTGGCGGAGGAATACCACATGCCCGGCGTGGTGGCGGGCTTTGAGCCAATGGAGATCCTCCGTGCTCTTCTGCGGCTTTGCCGTCAGGCAGCAGCGGGAGAGGCGCGCATCGAGAACGAATACGGCAAGGTGGTGCGTTCCCAAGGGAATCCCCGTTCTATGGAAATCCTGGAACGGGTTTACGAAATCGTGGACGCTCCCTGGCGTGGTATAGGGATCATCCCCGCCTCAGGGCTTCGCATGAGAAGGGAGTACAGCCGCTATGACATCGAGACGGTGCTTCCCCTTCGGACGGAAGAGGAGAGCCGAAAGACGGCCTGTCGCTGCGGCGAGGTTCTGCGGGGCATCGTGAATCCAAGGGAGTGCTCCCTCTTCGGAAAGGCGTGCATGCCGACCCACGCCGTAGGTCCTTGCATGGTGTCCGTGGAGGGGGTCTGTGCGGCATGGTATAAATACGGGCAGGCTACATTTCAATTCGGAAAGCGGGGAGAATAGCTGCTTATGGTTACGGAACGGATTACCCTTGCCCACGGGGCGGGGGGAAAGATCAGCCAGGAACTCATGGAGGATGTCATTCTTCCGGTATTCGGCAATCCTTTTCTCAATGAGCTCCATGACGGCGCGGCGGTCAATGTGAGCGGACGGGTGGCCTTTACCACGGATTCCTACGTCGTAAAGCCGCTTTTCTTTGCGGGGGGGAACATCGGGAAACTGGCGGTCTGCGGTACCGTCAATGACCTTGCCATGACGGGGGCGATTCCCCGGTTCATCTCCGTAGGGGTGATTCTGGAGGAAGGCTTTCCCCTTGCCGATCTCAAGGCCATCGTCAAAACCATGGGGGAGATGGCGGCAGAGGCTGGGGTTTCCATTGTCACGGGGGATACCAAGGTGGTGGAGAAGGGAAAGGCCGACGGCATCTTCATCAATACGGCGGGCATCGGGGATATCCTGCCGGAGGTCAGGATCTCGCCGAAGAACCTGCGCCCCGGCATGAAGGTCATACTCTCCGGTTAT
>CAMIWP010000036.1 GCA_946402475.1 uncultured Selenomonadaceae bacterium | reverse complement strand
CTTCGGGATCGCTTCGGCGTGATCTCGCGGTTGGAATACTATTCTTCCGAAGCATTGATGCACATCATCACGCGGGCGGCGGAAGTTCTTGGCATCTCCATCGAGGAGAAAGGCGCAAGGGAGATTGCTCGTCGATCCCGAGGAACTCCCCGCATTGCCAACAGGCTTTTGAAGCGGGTTCGGGATTTCGCCCAGATCGAAGGAAAGGGAACCATCACCGATACCATTGCCGATAAGGCTCTTCGGATGTTGGAAGTGGACGATGCGGGACTGGATCACACCGATCGACGGATGCTGGAGACCGTGATAAAAAAATTTGCCGGAGGCCCCGTGGGCCTCGATACCTTGGCAGCTGCCATCAGCGAGTCGACGGATACCATAGAGGATGTTTATGAACCCTATCTCATACAGTTGGGGTTCATTCATAGGACTCCCAGAGGCCGGGTGGTGACAAGGGCAGGATATGGGCACATGGGGGTTCCCTTTCCCGAGGATGCGGCTCCGAGGAACATTTCTCTGGATCTTTGAATATGGTGTTAGACGGATAAGAAATGCGTGAGGAAGCAATGAAGATATCTGCTTGCGTTATCACAAAGAACGAGGAAAAGAATATACAGCGGTGGATGGATAATCTGAGAGGAATCGCGGACGAAATGATTGTCGTGGATACCGGCTCCAAGGATCGTACCGTGGAGCTGGCCCAGGCGGGGGGAGCTTCGGTTTACCATTTTGCCTGGCGGAATGATTTCTCTGCGGCAAAGAATTTTGCCTTGGACAAGGCTCGTGGGGATTGGATCATCTTTCTGGATGCGGACGAGTACTTCAGTGAGCCCACGAGGAAGAAGTTGCGGGCGATGCTTGCCAAGATCCATGGCAACCGCAAGATCATGGGCATCAGCAGCAGGCTCTATAATATTGATGCGGATCGCAACAATGCCATCAATACCACGGCGGTGCAGCAAAGGATCTTCCGGAACAGCAAACAGCTGCGCTATGAGGGGCGTATCCACGAGTACCTCTCTCATCCGGGGAGGAAGCCCATGGAATTTGCCATGTCGGATTTCGTCATCTATCACACGGGGTATTCCTCCAGCTTGACTAGGGTGAAGAATGTGCGAAACCTTTTGCTCCTGCTTCTGGATATTCAGGCGGAAGGCGGTGTGTTGCCCAGGCATTATTCTTATCTTTCCGTGTCCTACTATAATCTTCAGCAGTACGACAAGGCTGTCCAGTATGCGAAACTGGCGGTGGAGGCCAAGGGGGAAGGGGCGAAGAGCACTCTTGTCAAGCAGTATTGGATCTGGATCCGCTCCGAGAGAATGCGTCAAGCATCTCCCGAAACCCTGCAGGAGATCGTTCGAAGAGCCCTTGAGGATGCGCCGGGCCATCCGGATTTCCTATGGGAAGGGGCGAAGATCGCGCTCCAGCGCCATGACTATGTTTTGGCGGAGAAGCAGATGACGGGGATCTTGGCACTGGTGAAGGACGGGAAGTACATGCTTCGCTTCGAGACCACCATTGACGGACAGTTTCCCATCATTTACGCAGCGTTGGGAAAGATTTGCGATATTCAGGGAAGATCGGTTGAGGCCGTGGTTTATTACAGAAAATCCTTGGAAGTGGATCCTTACAAGGCAAATGTTCTGGGGGATTTATTGCGCCTTCTTTTCGAGGGAGCTCCCCAGAAGGCCATGGATGTGCTGGACGGGATATACGGCGGCGGACAGGAAAGATCCTTCCTGTTGAAATGTCTGGCCGGATGCCCGAGAAATGAGATTTATGCCCACTATATGCGCTCGGAGAAGGGATCCTATGAGGAACTCATGGGAAGGAAGGCGTATCTTGAGGCTGCGAGGAAGGCGGCGGGAGATTTTTCGGCCTTTTTGGACAGTGGCATGGCGGAGACGGACAAGGCAAGGTTGGAACTCCTGGGCAGGAATTTCGTCATGGCGCTTCTCTTTCTTTCCCCGAAGGAGTTCGGAGGATGTGAGAGACTTCTTGCTCTCCTGCCTGCCCCGCTTCGGCAGTGTGTCCTGCGCTTCCATGATGACAGCGCCCCTCTTCCCATAGAGTGCGCCCCCACCTATCACATCTTGCTGGAGACGGTATTGCAGTATGGCTCCCCCGAGATTATGGATCGGTTGGGGCTCGTGGCGAGGGCTTTCATCGAGCAGGACATTCTGGATGCCTCCGTGAAGCTCTTCGAAAGAGGTCGGTGGCAAACGGTTCTCGACCTATACAAAGATCTTTCGGAAAAGACGGAATCGGTGCTTCCGGGCGTTTGGTATTACAGGGGGGTGTGTCTTTTCCGCCTGGGAAGGAGGGAAGAGGCCCTCGAGTGCCTTGAGCGGTCCGAGCGTATGAACATGCAGTCCCCGGATCTTTCCCAATACATTTTCTGGTGTCGGGAGGGAATTCGATGAAACTGCTTTTGCACATGTGCTGCGGGCCATGCGCCTGTTACCCGGTAAAAAAGCTGAGGGAGTCCGGCATCGAGCCGGTGGGGTTTTTCTTCAATCCCAATATCCACCCCTACAGGGAATGGGAACAACGCCTGATGACAGCAAAGGAATTCGCATCGAAGGTGCAGATGGAGCTTCGTGTCGATGAAACCTACAGGCTCAGGGAATTTTTGGGGAAGGCGCTTCCTGCCGAGGCCCTTCCCAACGGACGCTGTCGTATGTGTTACACCTGGCGGTTGGAGGAGACGGCGAAGTTTGCGGCGGAGCACGGTTTCGACGCTTTTTCATCCACGTTGTTCTACAGCATATACCAGCAACATGATCTCATGAGGGAGACGGCAGAGCATTTTTCGGAAGCATACGGCGTTGCTTTTTGTTACGAGGATTTTCGTTCCGGCTGGCAGGAAGGCATCGACCTCAGCCACGAGTTGGAGCTTTATCGCCAGCCCTACTGCGGGTGCATCTTTTCCGAGGAAGAACGGTACAGCAAGGCGATAAGAAAGCAGCGTAAAAAGGAAGCGAAGGCGAAGAAGCGGGAGAGACTGGGACGGGAGGCTGGGATGGTTTCCGTGGAAGGGGTTGGATGATGTGAAGTTGCGCACATTGCTCTTGGTGGGCACGATGATAGGTTCTTTTTATCTTTTTCCTGCCCTGTGCCATGGCGGGGAGGCTTCGAAAGGAAGCTGGCAGCCCGAGCTTCGCATTGGCCTTTTCAGCGGACAAAAGACCGTCACTTTTCAAGGGAATCGGGAATGTCTTCTGATGCTTGCCACGGACAAGAAGGGAGCTGTCAGGGCGAAAAAAGGGGAGACGATCACAGTAACTCTGTCGGACAAGGAATTTCGTGTCAAGGGGAAGAAGTTTTCCGGGGAACTTCTTGAGGTCCGCACGTCCGATCCAAGGGACATGAAGGATCTGACGGTCACAGTCAACGGCAAGGCTTATCGCGGCGGTCTTCAACTCCTGCGGAAGGGAAGCGCCATGACGGTAATCAATATTCTTCCTTCTGAGCAGTATTTGAGGGGGGTGCTTCCGGAGGAAATGCCACCTTCCTGGGAGAAAGAAGCGCTGAAATCCCAGGCCGTGGCAGCACGAACCTTCGCGCTCAAGAACAGGAAGCGACATGATGCCGAGGGCTACGATCTCTGCAGCAGCACGCATTGCCAGATCTATACGGGGGTTGTGGAAGAGGACAAGCGCACCGATGAGGCCATCCGGGAAACGGAGGGGGAAGTACTCTTCGCAAAGCCCAACGGCCCTATCGTCGATGCGCCCTTTCATACGGATTCCGGCGGCATGACGGAAAACAGCGAGGAGGTGTGGGGGATACCATCGCTCCATCTGCGGGCCGCGAAGGAACGGAAGACCAAGACGCATCCTTGGAGCAAGATTGTGTCTCTTGAGGCGTTCCAATCCGAGTTCCATCTGGGAACCATCCGGAAAATCGAGCTTTCTCCCCTGGAAATCGGAAAGAAGGCAAAGGATAGGACGACTTCGGGAAGGGTGAAGTCCGTGCAAATTATGGGGAAGAAGGGTAGCAAGACCGTGTCCGGCACGGATCTGCGTTCCATCTTTGGCTTGAAGAGCACATTGTTTTCCGTGAAACTCGAGGGGAAACGGGTCATATTCACCGGTTACGGCTGGGGACACGGCCTTGGCATGTCCCAATGGGGAGCCGCGGAATTTGCCAAGAACGGGGACGATTATCGGAAGATCCTCGACCATTATTACAGGAATACGATGATCAAGAAACTTTATTGAGGAGCGTGGCATGCTTTTATCTGATTTTGACTACGACTTGCCGGAGGAGTTGATCGCCCAGACTCCTGTGGAGCCGAGAAACGCCTCCAGGCTCATGGTGCTGGATCCCGAGAGAAAGACCGTGCGGCACGAGCATTTCTACGATCTCGGGAAATTCTTGGAGCCGGGAGATGCCTTGATCTTCAACGATACGCGGGTCATTCCGGCGCGGCTCATCGGTCGCAGGGAGAAGAGCGGGGGGCGGGTGGAGGTATTCCTTCTGCGTCGCCTGGACGGAACCCGCTGGGAGGCATTGGTGAAGCCGGGGAAAAAAGCGCGGGAGGGAACCGTCATAGCGTTCGGTCCGGAGCTTTCCTGTCTTGTGGTGGGGCATACGGACTTTGGGGGACGCATTGTGGAGTTTCGCTTTCAGGGTGTTTTTGAGGAGATCCTGGACCGCCTGGGAGAAACGCCTCTGCCCCCCTATATTCACGAGAAACTGGAGGACAGGGAGCGCTACCAGACGGTGTACAATCGGGAGGAGGGCTCCGCCGCAGCTCCTACGGCAGGGCTCCACTTCACGGAGCAACAGATGGAGGAGATGAAAGAGTCCGGCATTCGCCTCGGCTTTGTGACACTTCATGTGGGATTGGGAACCTTCCGTCCTGTTCAAGTGGAGAACATCGAGGAACATGTGATGCACAAGGAATACTATTCCCTGCCTGAGGAGACCGCTCAGCTCATTCGGCAGACGAAGGCGGGGGGGCACCGGGTGGTGGCCGTGGGAACCACTTCCGTCCGCACGTTGGAATCGGCGGCCACAGGAAAGGGAGAGATCTCGGGATGCAGCGGATGGACGGATATCTTCATCTATCCGGGCTATGACTTCAAGATCGTCGATGCCATCCTCACGAACTTTCATCTGCCGAAGTCCTCCCTCATTATGCTCGTCAGCGCCTTTGGGGGCAGGGAATTCATTTTGGAAGCCTATCGGAAGGCTGTGGACGCGAAGTATCGATTCTTTTCCTTCGGGGATGCAATGTATTGCACGCTGAAACGATCGGATGAGGAACGGGACAAGGAGCCGGAGGATTAGGAAATCCCTCGTCACGAATGCTTTCTTGCCCATCTCCAAACGCCGTAGCTGCCGATCCAAGCAATCAGGAAACCGGCCAGGACATCGCTGGGATAGTGGACTCCCACATAAATTCTGGAGAAAGCCATCAGGAACGCAAAGAGGAAC
Source organism: uncultured Selenomonadaceae bacterium (assembly GCA_946402475.1). The sequence goes on along the minus strand of CAMIWP010000036.1, from coordinate 2,816 downwards.
AGGAGGTAGCGCCAGATGCTCTTGCTCGTCCACAGAAGGATCCAGGCCACGGAGAACGAGGATACCGTGTGAACCGAGGGAAAGGAATAGGAGGCGGGTTTCGCCACCAAGGGTGCCAGCTCTGCTATGTCCAGGAAGGGTCGTGGGCGTTCTGCGACGTATTTCACGACCTCGGCGAGGCCGACGCACAGGAGAAAGGAGAGTCCCGCCATCATGCCGAGCCGCCGGGTATTCTTCCTCAGCATCAGGGTTCCCAGTATCAGAATCCATATCAGGCCATTATCCCCTGCAAGGGTAATGGGCACGACGAAGGATGTAAAAAGATTGCTTCTTAAATGTTCCTGCACGAACAGCAGCAGACCTTGATCCATGTTCATTGATTGCATCTGACCTTTCCTTTTCCTTTTATATGTATTTCAAACTTCACGACGACGGCAAGACATGCGAAAAAAGAAGCCCGGGGTGCAGGTGGGGCGGAATCGTGGTAGAATAGGGAGGAAAAAGGCGCATGTGTGTGTGCGTCGGGGCGGAGGGAAAGGCTATGATGGCACAAGGGGCTTTGTCGGGGATGGAAGCAGAAGAAGAGATGGAAGGTGTCGTGGAGGGCGTGGTCTTTGCCAGCGAGGACGGCAGGTTCTCCGTGTTTCGCCTGCGGCCACTGAAGCGGCAGGGGCGGGTGAATGTCACGGTGAATGCAGCGCCGCCCCTGGTGGGACAGCAGGTGCGCCTGCGGGGGCAGTGGGTCGTCCATCCCAGGTTCGGGGAGCAGTTCAAGGCCACTGGGATGAGAATTGCCGCTCCCTCCAGTGCGGAGGGAATCGAGCGCTTTCTTGCCTCGGGGGTTGTGGATGGGGTCGGCCCTGCCATGGCCCGGCGTCTGGTGGCAAAATTCGGGACCGAGACTTTGGAGATCATGGAGAAAAAACCCCACCTCTTGGAGCAGGTTTCCGGCATCGGGAAGAAGACGGCGGAGAAGATCGCTTCCTCCTATCGTCGGCAGTCGGAGCTTCGCGACATCATGCTCTGGCTGGAGGAGCACGGCGTGTCCGGCTCCTATGCGGCGCGTATCTTCAAGCAGTACAGCTCCTTTTCCCTTGATGTGTTGGAGCACCATCCCTATCGGCTGGCGCAAGAGGTGGAGGGGATCGGATTCCTGACGGCGGATGCCATTGCCGCCGGCACGGGAGTGGGGAAGGAAGACGAGGCGCGGATCGCTGCCGGCATTGACTATGCCTTGCAGCAGATATCTCTTTCGGGACATTGTTGTATTCCCGATTACGCCTTGGCAGAGCGCGGAGCAAAGCTCCTTCAAGTGGAGCCTCGGCTGGTCCGGCAGGTCATGAAGGAGCAATTGTCCATGAATCGTCTGGCGGCAGAGTCCTTGGGAGGGGATATCCTCATCTATCCCTCCTATCTTTATGCGGCAGAAAAGCGGACGGCGGAAAAGCTCCTCTCTCTGCAGCGGGAGGCAGAGCCTCTGGGGGTGGAGGAGCCTTTTCGGTTGGTGGAAGAATGGGAGAGAAAAGCGGGACTTCGGCTGGCGGAGGAGCAGAGAGGAGCCATGGCCGCGGTTTTGCGTCATGGGATCTTCGTCCTTACCGGCGGCCCCGGAACGGGGAAGACCACGGTGGTGAGGGGCATGCTGGACATGCTGGAATCCCAGGGGATGCAAGTTCTTCTGGGGGCTCCCACGGGCCGGGCGGCGAAGCGTCTGGCCGAGGCGACGGGCAGGAAGGCTGCGACCGTCCACAGGCTGCTGGAGGCGCAGGGCGGACCAGAGGAGGGCGGTTCCGTTTTTGCGAAGGATTCCGATGAGCAATTGGAGGCGGATGCCATTATATTGGATGAGGTATCCATGATGGACATCCTTCTCATGGCGCATTTTCTGGAGGCTGTGCCGGATGGATGCCATGTGATCCTCGTGGGGGATGTGGATCAGCTTCCCGCCGTGGGGCCGGGTTCCGTCCTCAAGGATATCCTGCGCTCCCAGGTCATTCCAAGCATCTGCCTCACGGAGGTCTTTCGCCAGGAAGAGGGAGGCACCATCGTGTTGAACGCCCACGCCATCAACCGGGGAAGGTTGCCGCAATGCTCTCCCGAGGGGGATTTTCGCTTTCTTGAGATCGGCAGCTCTTCCCTTGCCGCAGACAGGATCGTGGAGCTCTGCGCCAAGACATTGCCGCGGCTCGGCTTCTCTCCCCTTTCCGATGTGCAAGTGCTCTCTCCCATGCATCGACAGGATTGCGGCGTGGACAATCTCAATCGTCGATTGCAGGCGGCCATCAACCCAAAGTCCCCGGAAAAGCCGGAGTTCGTCAACAGCCTTCAGATTTTTCGCTTGGGGGACAAGGTCATGCAGACCAAGAACAACTACGGGAAGCACGTGTTCAACGGGGACATCGGGTTCATTGTCTTCATGGATGAGAATCGCGTCACGGTGCGCTTTGCAGAGGAAACGGAGGTGGACTACGAGAAGAATGAGCTCATGGAGCTTCAGTTGGCCTATGCCATGAGCGTTCACAAGAGCCAGGGCAGCGAATATCCCGTGGTTCTTCTTCCCTTGGTTCCCGACCACCGTATCATGTTGCAGCGGAATCTCCTCTACACCGCCGTTACCCGCGCAAAGAAGTTGGTGATCCTCCTGGGAACCAAGGCAGCGCTCCACTCGGCAGTGACGAACGATCGGACGAGGAAGCGTTACACCCTGCTGGCGGAGCGGCTGGCCCGCAGCCTGTGAACAAACATCGGCCCCGGCATCATCGCCGAGGCCGATGTTTATTTTGGGAGGAAACGATACGGAGGCAAAGATGTCCCCC
>CAMIWP010000035.1 GCA_946402475.1 uncultured Selenomonadaceae bacterium | reverse complement strand
GGAGCCTTTTGTGCTATCGTCCCAAGAGGGAGAAATGAGCATGGGCCGCATGGGGAGTCTTTTCTCGCCATTGACCATCCAGGAATTTGCGTTGCAAGTTCGGCAGGCCCTTCCCGTGTCCCATGTGCGCGTGGCATTTGCCGGGAGCAGGCTCGTGAAGAAGGTTGCTCTCTGTGGCGGCAGCGGGGCGGAATTCATCGGCAAGGCGGCATCTCTGGGGGCTGATGCTTATGTTACGGGAGATGTGCGCTATCACGATGCCCAGCACGGGGTGGAACTGGGAATGCATGTCATCGATGCAGGGCACTTTGGCACGGAATTTCCCGTGGTGGCGAGACTGAAAGCCCGTCTGGAGGAGGAACTGTCGAAAACAAAAGGAACGGTGGAAATCGTGGAGGATCATGACTCCAAAGATTTTTTCACCGTTCTGTAGCACGTTGCACAAAAATCCCTTTCCGTAACCAAACAAAAGGAGGAAACTGTCGGTTTGCGTCGTATATATCAAGGGAGAAAGGCTCATCTTTACGGCTCCATCATAGCCCATTCGTAGGAGAACAGATAGCAGCTTCCCGCAGGAGCCTTTTCCCAGTTCTGCTGGATTCGGTCGGATACTGCAGTAATATGCTCCATTTCAATGCTGGAGAGAAGGACGATAAAATTCTTGCCGTTCTGGGTGATGACGTCGCCTTTGCGCAGGGTGGAGCGAAGAGTAGAGAGGAACTGTTCATCCGCTTCGGCGGGAGTGACGGTTGGATTCCCGTACCGATTCAGAGCCAAGAGGAGAATGCAGGCGGGTTTGGCGTAGATCTTCAACGTGCGCCGAAGATAACGATACACGGCGCGGAACCCTTCAAAGGGCAGTTGCAATGCGCCCTCTCCTTGGTTGCGCTCTCCCAGGATCATTTCGATATGGGAGATGTCTGCATTGTTCGCATCCGAGTTGCTGTCCCGGGCATCCTGTTCCTCGTTGAAGATGCTGTATCCGTGCTTGCCGTTTTGCTTTACCGTGTAAAGGGCTTTATCCGCCTTCTTGTACAGTTCGGCAAAGTCCGTTCCTCCAGCGGGGACGAAAACGCAACCGATGGATGCGCCCAAGGGAATGTTCATATCTTCCCCCATGAGTTCCTTGGCGGCTTTCAGCAGGCTTTGGTTGATGAACTCCGACTTATTGGCGATGCCGGTTTCGTCCAGCATGCCATGACAGAAGGCGATGAACTCGTCCCCTCCCATGCGTCCGATGAGGTCGGCAGGACGGACGGCGGCGCGTATGATGTCGGCAAAGCTGATGAGGATCTTATCCCCCATGGAGTGGCCGTGGATGTCATTGACCAACTTGAAGCTGTCAAGATCGATCATGAGGAGGGCTCCCGTGGCGCTCTTGCAAACGGATTTGAGTTCATTTTCCGATGAGTTCTTGTTCAGGAGTCCCGTTAGGGAATCAATGCTGGCATGCTTTTTGAGCCCTTGGATGCGGTCCACGGTCTGGAGGATATTCCCTACTCGGCGCAACAGAACATCCGGGCGAAAAGGCTTGCGGATGAAATCCATGGCCCCGTTGTCGAAGCCCTTGCTTTCCGTTTCCTCGTCGTGGTCGGCGGTCATGAACATGAAAGGGATGGTTTCTCGGGTTTCGGATTGGAGTGCAAGTTGCAGCTCGTAGCCCGTCATCCCCGGCATGCGAAGGTCTGAGAGAACCATATCGGGGCGCTCGCGGTGATATACTTCGATGGCCTCCTTCCCGGAGGAGGCGCAGACTACTTCGTATTGGCTGGCAAGGATGTTCTCCGTCATCAGGAGAGAAACCATCATATCATCAACAACGAGTATCTTTTTCATTTCATCGCGCTCCTTCTTTGCCTCTTACGTATATTATAACGCAACTGTTCAAATTTCGCCACAGGCGAAATATTCCCATTGGCGTTTTCCAAAAAGGGGGCTGGCTTTGCGTCGCAAAGAGGCGGGAGATATTCGCTCCTGCCTGTCATTTGCACGGCTGCCCCTACTTGTAGAGGATGGGGGACATCTTCTACTCGTTATGCTATAAGTCATAAACGGATTGCTATCATCAAATGTGTTGACAAAGGGAGGAAATCATGATGTTGACGATCGAGAACCTGACGGAATTCGGGATCGATACCAAGGAAGGACTAGCCCGTTGCATGAACAATGAAGCATTCTATTTCAAAATGCTGGCCATGGGACTGTCCAATGAGTACTTCGAGACATTAGAAAAGGCCCTGGCGGAAAACAAACAGGGGGAGGCATTTGAGGCGGCTCATGCATTGAAGGGCGTGGTGGGGAACCTTGCCTTGACACCTCTCTACGCGCCTCTGTCGGAGATCACGGAGCTGTTGCGCGCTCACAAGGAGGCTGAATACGTGGAGATGTACAAGCCGGTGAAGGAGCTGCGCGACAAGCTTTTGGCTATGTGCTGAACCGTGTTTGTGAGCGGGGGTTCTTGTTCATGAGCATCAAGGACGGCACTGTGAAAAATCATGAGGCGGATGCCAGAGCAACTGCTCAAAGCATCCGCCTCTTATTTTCCATGGTCGGGATGACAGGATTTGAACCTGCGACCCCTTCGTCCCGAACGAAGTGCGCTACCAAACTGCGCTACATCCCGCTAAATCGAAAACTATTATAGCAAATATGAAAAACTTATTCAAGTTTTTTTTAGGGAAATGATGATTTTTTTAGGAGGGCGATGGGGCGCGCGGGGCCTATTAATTTTTGCGGGAGTGGTTTACAACATTCCTTGTGAGTGATATAATGATTACTGAATTTAAGTCGGTATTCAAAGAGTGGGTGCAAACCCACTCTTTACTCTTATGTCCGCAATATTTGCAGGCAGTTTTGGGAAGAGAGGTGCTGTATGGCGGCAAGGCATGTGGAGGAAACCGTGGAAGAAATCGTGACGGAGCTGCTGAAGGACCAAGAGGAGATTGAACTCGTAGACGTGGAATACGTCAAGGAGCGCGACTGGTATCTTCGTGTTTTCATCGACAAGAAGGGCGGCATTGAAATCGACGATTGTCAGAATCTCAGCGAACGCTTGGGGGAGGAGTTGGATCGGCGCGATCTCATCCGGGATCCGTATACGCTGGAGGTTTCCTCTCCCGGTCTGGATCGCGTGCTGAAGAAGGAGCGAGATTTTTCGAGGGAGATGGGCAAGGCTGTGGATGTCTCCCTCTATACTCCCATGGACGGAAAGAAACTCCTTGTGGGGACGTTGACGGCCTATGGCGACGGAAAACTCACCTTGGACGGCGGGCAGGAGATATCCATGGACAAGATTTCCCAAGTACGCCTGCACATTGATTTTTGAATGGGAGGATGTCAATTTGACCAGCAAGAAGAGCAAGGCAAAAGACGAAGGACAAGGCTTCCTGGAAGCTTTGAAGGAATTGGGCAGGGAAAAGGGAATCGCCCCAGAGATCCTGTTCGATGCCATTGAGGCGGCGCTCATATCCGCCTACAAGCGAAATTTCGGCTCTGCCCAGAATGTCCGCGTGGCGCTGAACCGGGATACGGGAAGCTATCATGTATATGCCATTAAGACCGTGGTGGAGGAAGTGGGGAACGATGTCACAGAGATCTCCCTGGCACAGGCAAGATCCATCAGTCCCGGGTACGAAGTGGGAGATATCATAGAGATTGAGGTCACTCCGGCGAATTTTGGGCGTATTGCGGCACAGACGGCGAAACAGGTGGTGGTACAGCGCATCCGCGAAGCGGAGAGGGGCATCATATACGAGGAATTCATGAGTCGGGAGGGCGACATCATCACAGGACTAGTGCAGCGCGTGGAAAACCGAAATGTCTTCATCGACTTGGGCAAGACGGAGGCGGTTTTGACTCCGACGGAGCAGATCCCGACGGAGACTTACAATCATGGGGATCGCATCAAAGCCTATATCGTGGAGGTCAAGAAAACCAACAAGGGACCCCAGGTGGTGGTTTCCCGTACGCATCCGGGCCTATTGAAGCGTCTGTTCGAGCTGGAGGTTCCCGAGATACAGGACGGGACGGTGGAGATTAAGTCCGTGGCCAGGGAATCCGGTATGCGCTCCAAGATCGCGGTGTACTCCAAGGATGAGAACGTGGATCCCGTAGGCTCCTGCGCTGGTCAGAAGGGCATCCGGGTTCAGGCCATCGTGGACTAGTTGGGCAGCGAGAAGATCGATATCGTGAAGTGGAACGAGGATTCCGCCAAATATATCGCCAACGCCCTGAGTCCTGCGAAGGTGGTTTCTGTGGCAGTCAACGAAGAGGAAAAGGTATCCCGGGTGGTGGTTCCCGATTACCAGTTGTCCCTGGCCATAGGGAAAGAAGGGCAGAACGCCCGACTGGCCGCGAAGCTCACCGGGTGGAAAATCGATATCAAGAGCGAGTCCCAGGCTGCGGAGGAGATTCTCGACGAGAACATGAACGAGGTGGAAGTCACCGGGGACGAGTCCTTTACGGCAGAAGGTGAATGACTTGGCAGCGAAGAGAATTCCCGAGCGGATGTGCGTGGGCTGTCAGGAGAAGCATCCAAAGCGGGACATGATCCGCATTGTGCGAAGCCCGGAAGGAGAGTACTCCGTAGATGCGACGGGAAAGAAACCCGGCCGAGGCACCTATATATGCGGGACGAGGGAGTGCCTGGAGGCGGCGAGGAAGAGCCGAGGCCTGGAAAGATCCTTCAAGAACGCCATCGATCGCAGTGTGTATGATGAACTGGAACAACAGATCCTTTCGCTGGAGAAGGGATGATGGAGATTTTGGACAGGAAGATCAGGAATCTTCTGAGCATGGCCCAGAGGGCAAGGTGCATCGTGTCCGGAGCTTTTGCCGTGGAACAGTCCGTAAAAGGAAAAAAGGCGAAGTATCTTTTAGTGGCGACGGATGCAGCGGAAGAATCCAAGAAGACGTATCAGGAAATGGCAGATAGATGCGGGATCCCTTTTTCCTTGTGCCTGACCAAGGAGCTTTTGGGAGAGTGCCTTGGCAAAGAATATCGGGCGGTGGCGGCCTTGCAAGATGAAGGATTCAGTAAGGCATTGGCGAAATTGCTGGAAAAAGGGAAATTTTGATGGGGGTGGATTGATGTCGAAATACAGAGTCTATGAGTTGGCAAAAAAGCTCAACATAGAGAGCAAGGCGGTACTGGAGATTCTGAAGAAAAAAAATTTCAAGGTTGCAAATAATTTCACCAGCGTTGGCGATGAGGAATACAATGCCGTGAAGGAGGCATTGGAAAAGAAAACATCGGCTTCTTCCAAGTCGGTTGCAGCGCCTCGAAAGGCTGAGTCTAAGCCGGCGCAGAAGCCTGTTCCCAAGCAGGATCCTCAGAGTGCGAAACCTGTGGAGCAGCCTGTGCCGAAGTCGGCAGAGTTGCGGGAAGAAAAGATTTCTTCCGGAAAAAACACCGATTCCATGCGAAAGGTGCAGGAAAATGCAAAGCCGAAGGATCGTCCGGCCAGAGACGGAAACAGCGCCAGGAGCAGTCAAGTTCGCTCCCAGAATCGCAGCGACAGTGCGTCTAAGCATAGTGCGCCGCCTCGCGGGGACAGCGGAAGGGGAAAGAGCGGCGGCGCACGTGCTGTCGGTACCGGCAGCACGCGTACGGACAGGGATCGTCGCAATCGTGACAGCAATAATGCCCATCGTGGAGGCCGGGATCGCAACGGGCGCAACGTCAGAGAGGAAGGCCATAACGACGGCAGGAACGAGCGTCAGGGAGGAGGCCGCAAGGATCGCCGCAATAAGCGCGTTGCCCAGCCGGTGCCCCAGAAGGTTGAGATCGCCCGCCCAAAGCACATCAAGATCGGCGAGTCCATCGCCGTGAAGGATCTGGCTAGCAAGATGAGCTGTACTGCGGCGGAGGTCATCAAGAAGCTCATGCTCATGGGAGTCATGGCCAGTATCAATCAGGAGATCGACTTCGACACGGCGGCTCTCGTGGCTTCGGAATTCGGGGTGACGGCCGAGGAACTGCCGCCTGAGGTTGACCCGACGGAGATCCCGGAAATCGAGGACGATCCAAAGACGCTGAAGCTTCGTCCTCCCGTGGTCACTGTCATGGGCCATGTCGACCACGGAAAGACCTCCCTTTTGGATGTCATTCGCAAGACCTCGGTTTCCGCTCACGAGGCGGGGGGCATTACCCAGCATATTGGCGCCTATCAGGTCATCTGCAAGGACAAGAAAATCGTCTTTCTGGATACTCCGGGCCATGAGGCGTTCACTGCCATGCGCGCTCGCGGGGCTCAAGTGACGGATATTGCCATTCTGGTTGTGGCGGCGGATGACGGCGTCATGCCCCAGACGGTGGAGGCCATTCACCATGCGAAATCCGCCAATGTGCCCATCATCGTGGCCATCAACAAGATTGACAAACCGGGAGCAAATCCTGACAGGGTGAAGCAGGAACTCATGGAGAAGGGACTCGTGCCGGAAGAATACGGCGGCGATACCATCATGGTGCCCGTTTCGGCCAAGAAGAAGATGGGAATCAACGACCTTCTGGAAATGGTCTTGCTGGTAGCAGAGGTGCAGGAGCTCAAGGCAAATCCGAACCGGGAGGCGAGGGGTGTCATCATCGAGGCGGAGCTGGACAAGGGTCGCGGCCCTGTGGCTACGGTTCTCGTTCAGAGCGGTACCCTTCGCATTGGGGACTCCATTGTGGCGGGAACCACTTACGGCAAGGTTCGCGCCATGGTCAACGATCGCGGCGACAGCGTGAAGAAGGCGGGCCCCTCGGTTCCCGTGGAGGTTTTGGGCTTCAATGACGTGCCTGCGGCAGGGGATCTTCTGGCGGTGCTGGACGAGAAGCAGGTTCGCTCCATTGCGGAGGCTCGGACGGAACGCTTGCGCACGAAGCTCATGAAATCCAAGAAGGTTTCCCTTGACGATCTCTTCCAGCAAATCCAGGAGGGCAGCATCAAGGATCTCAACATTGTCATCAAGGCCGATGTTCAAGGCTCCGTGGAAGCTCTTACCGGATCGTTGCTTTCTCTCAACAAAAACGATGAGGTGCGGGTCAGCATCGTTCATTCCGGTGTCGGCGCCGTCAATGAGTCCGATGTCATGTTGGCCTCGGCTTCCAATGCCCTCATCATTGCCTTCAACGTGCGGCCCGATGCCAACGCCCGCCGCATGGCCGATGCCGAGAATATCGACATTCGTACCTACAGGGTGATTTACGACGCCCTCAACGATGTGAAGGATGCCATGTCTGGCATGCTTGCGCCGAAGTACAAGGAAGTCATTCAGGGCCATGTGGAGATCCGCAAGGTCATGAAGTTCTCCAAGGCTTTGGTAGCCGGTTCCTATGTCCTGGACGGCAAGATCTTCAACAACTCCAAGATCCGCATCATCCGGGATAACATCGAGGTCTTCGACGGCGAAATCGATTCCCTGCGCCGGTTCAAGGATGAGGTGAAGGAGGTTGCCGCCGGATACGAGTGCGGCATTTCCATTGTGGATTTCCGGGATTTCCGGGAAGGGGATATCATCGAACCGTACACCATGGAGGAGATCGAAACCTCCATCACCGAGGCAAACAAGGCTGCTGCCAAGCGCAGGGAAGAGGAGCAAAAGGATAAGGGGAGCAGTGAAACGGAGTCACAGAATGCAGAATGATTTGAAAGGAGGCGGGAATCTGTGGGCCAGCTTCGCGTAGAAAAACTTCAGGAACTCATGAAGCAAGAGATCAGCCAGATCATCCTTCGGGAGCTCAAAGATCCTCGCATTGGCTTCGTGACCGTCACACAGGTGACGGTCACGGGGGATTTGCGCGAGGCAAAGGTCTACGTCAGTCTCATGGGGAACGAGAAGCAAGTGGAGGACTGCTGGAAGGGACTTCAGAGCTCCCTCGGCTATATCCGACGGGAAATCGGGAAACGCATTCGCCTTCGATTTACTCCGGAGATTTCTTTTGCCTTGGACAAATCCCTTGATTACAGCGCACATATACAGGAATTGCTCCTGAAAGTTCAAAAGGCGGAGGAGAAGGAACAAGAGATATGAAGATTTCATTGAGGGAAGCGGCAGATGCCCTTCTGGATGCAAAAAGACTGGTGATCACGGCTCATGTGAATCCCGATGGCGATGCCGTCGGTTCCTCTTTGGGTCTCATGCATGTGCTTCACGCCATGGGAAAAGAGGTTCAGGTCTTCCTTGATGATGATATCCCGGCAATATTTTCCGTATTGCCGGGATATGAGGTTATAGAGAAACCGGGGAAGGATGGAGTCGAGAAGATTCGGGCGGATCTCTTGGTGGTTTTGGACACGTCCCTGGATCGTATCGGGGATGTGGGTAAGATGGTAGAGGCCCCTGTTTTGAACATTGATCACCATGTGACGAATCAATGTGAGGCGGAGCGTGCCTATGTGGACTCCCATCGTGCAGCCACAGCAGAGATCATGTATGAGATCATCCGCGCCATGGAAGGAGAAATCACCGTAGAAGCTGCTGCATGCATCTACACGGGCATCGCCACGGATACGGGATTTTTTCGCTATGCTAACACAACTCCTTTTACCATGCATACGGCGGCGGAAA
>CAMIWP010000034.1 GCA_946402475.1 uncultured Selenomonadaceae bacterium | reverse complement strand
AAATCCGTTTTTGAGCGTTCCCGCCTGGATATTCACAAGCCTGTCGGAAAGTTCCTTTCCCTCCGGGAGGAACGATGACGGAATGCGCTTTCTGGCCAGGGTCTCCCGCATGGACTCTCCCTTCTGTCGATCTCCCAGAAGGATCAGCACCCGTTGCTTCTGGGCCAGCCATCGGGAGATTTCATTTCCCAGCATGTCCATCTGCCGCTGGAAGGGCATCACATTGACTGCCGTCACGTTGAGCATGTGATCGGGTTCCGCCCCGTGAACCTGCTGGAGCATGAGGACAGAGTAGATGACCGTCTCCCCCTCCGCGGCCTCCAGAAGATCCTCCCAGCGGAAAAGCGTCTTTTTCAGCTCCGGCGTTTCCTTCACGATGCTCCGGAGCTGCTCGCGGATGCGCATAGGCTCATCGAAGATGACGATGCCATCCCCCTCCAGATACGAGAGGAACACGTCTTCCCTGTCACCTTCCGGGGCCAGGGGAAGGATAGAGATACCGCTCACATTGCGGGAAGATCGCTTGGTCAAGACATCGAATTCCCGAATGGTATCCACCTCATCGTCAAAGAATTCTATGCGAAAGGGCTGAGGCGCATTGATGGGAAACACGTCAACGATGCTCCCCCTTGTGCTGAACTCCCCTATGTGCTCCACCTCCGCTGCATGCTCATAGCCCAGGCGGACAAAATGTTCCAAGAGTTCTGCCCTGGGCAGGACATCTCCCAAGGATACCCGCAAGCACATGCGTTCAAAGTCGCTCTTGGACATGCCCTTTTGCACTGCGGCGGCAGCCGATGCCAAAATAATGACAGGTTCCTTCCTCACGAGATGCCCCAGAGCATCCATTCGCCTTGCAGAACGTTCCACGCTCTTGGCCGTCGCTTGAATCTGAAGGGAATCCAATTCCGGAAATTCCAGGATTGTGGTTTCCGGCAAAAGTACGCGCAGATCCTCTTCCCACGCCTGAAGATCTACGTTGTCGCGAACCAAAATGACCATAGGGCGGGATTCATCGTGGAAGCAGGCGGCGAATACCGCATGTTTCTGCGAATTTCCCAAGCCGTACACCAGCGTCTGCCCTCTCTTGGAGGCATACTCCCTCAATTTCCGAAGGGAGTTGTCCTGCTGCATCGCCGCAAAAAGTGAGTCCATCCTTACACTGCTCCTATTCCCGTCAATAAACTCCAACGCCAACACCCGAAAAGGGGACTGTCGGCGGGTTACCCCGCCGATAGTCCCTCATGGCTATCCGCTTCATTGTATAGAGAAAACCTTTCTTCGTCAAGAAAAACTACCGCTTCCTGATGCGATCCGGCAGAAGGAACTCAAAGGAAGCCCCGGGGCCGATCCCCCTCAGATCCTCGGCGGATCCCGCCGGAAACACCGCATAGCTACCGCAACGGCTACATTCCAAAAGAATGGCATCCTCCGCTACGTCCGCCATGAACTCGCGGCTACCGCAGGGACAGGAAATCTCCCCGTTCCCCGCGAGATCGTGTACCCGATTCACCGCTTCCAACAGGATCTGCTGCCGCCCCATGAAATTGTCATCGTCCCCCGGATGCAATGCCTCGTACTCCGCCGCATTGAAATCCAGAAACTCCGCGATGGACTCCCAGCAGCCGATATAGCCGATCTCAAACTGATCCTGCCCGCAGTATATCTTCTCGAACTGCATCTTGCGAAGAACCCGCAAGGGATAGGCAACGGTATTCTTTGTATCGCAGACACCGCAGGGGATCTCGATGATCAGCCCCTTGCGGGGGCGAAAACGAATCAGCGCCTGCTCATGAGAGCAATTGCCGCAGCGCAGGACAAACTTCTGCTGACCGCTGAAACAGGGCACGTCCTGAATGTGTATCTGACCGCAACGCTGGCAATAAAACGCCACGGAACAAATGGTACGAATAATCACCGAACCCCTCTCCTTTCCTCAAGAATCCTTCTTAAAGTGCATACTTCGCTAAGAACGAACAATTTCCTGCCGAGAACTGCAACTTTCCCAAAATTATTTTTCGGCGGTGCCTTCACCCGCCAGGAACTCCGGGAACTGCTTCAGAAGATACGCTCCTATGGTCTCCCCTATGTGCTTTTTCGCGATGAAGTCCGGATGGATCCCATCCGTACTGTATCCCACCTTGAGGTTGCCGTCCGCATCCGTCAGTTCGCCGGAAACATCCACAGCGTATTTCTGGGACATGACCCAGTGATTCACATAGCGTTGCCTGTCAAGCCAATCCTCCCCGGGCACTCCTTCCATTCCCCGCAGGGCGATGACCTTGGGATTGATGGGGGTGACGGTGGCAAACACCGGAAGGATACCGTGCGCCTCGCACTTCTCCCCGATGGCTTTCAGATGTCGGACGATGGTCCAGCCGTCCGTCACTCCGCGAAAATCGTTGACGCCTCCCATGATGACCAGGATTTTCGGATGAAAGGGAAGGACATCCCTCTCAAAGCGATCCAGCATCTGCTCCGTGGTGTCGCCACTGCGCCCCAGGTTCTTCACCGGGACGGCACAATAGGTATCCCAATTGTAAAGAACATAGCCCGGAGGTACAGAAAATGCGCCACCTCCATGGGTGACGCTGTCTCCCAGCGCCGCCACCGTCGCCTCGGGGCTCACCCGGAAGAGCACCTTCTCCGACCAGTCCCCCAGGGGAGCGCCATCCTCGGCAACGGATCGCACCCGCCAGCAATACTCGTCGGGATACGTATATCCTCCATTTTCATAGACATCGTATTTTCCCCCCGCAAGCCTGCGGATGAGGATGTCCTTCCCTCCCCTGCGGCGATAGACCTCCACCTCGTGATGCTCCGCCCCCAGCATGGGGATCCAGGAGTACACGGGGTACAAGGGGGCCTCCGCCATCTTGTCGAACTCCGTGGTGGGCAGGGGGGACACAGTGTCAAACTCCCCTGTTTCCAGTATGGACTTCGGCTCCGAGAAATGCTCCAGGGGACGCCCGTCGAAATTCAGGGGGCATACCTTCCAGTAGAGATTTTTCTTCCCATCCCCAAAGGGGGTGAGGTCGATCTCCACCCCGTTGGTGAAGATTTTCTCCTGTACCCACGCAATATTGTCCTCCGCATCCCTCGCGTCCTTCAGCAGCACCACTTGGTAGAACACGGCCCGGGGCGATGCCTGCCAAGTGAGGCGGACCTTTTTCATGGGGCGGGGCAGGTCGGCTTCCTCCGTCACTGCCGCCGACTCCGCCCGTGTTCCTTCGGTTTCCGCAGCCGAAGCCATCCCTCCCGACGCGCAAAAGAGCAGGAAAAGGACGATCCACAGCTTCTTCCAATATCCCTTCATTCCGTCAAATGCTCTGTTCATACATGCCCCTCATTTCTGAGCGATGGTCTGGGTCAATTGCTGTATGCTGTCATTCAGCGCCCCGAGCTTTCCCTCGATCCGCACCAACAGAAAAGCCGTCACGGCAATGGGAAACCCCAGATTCCCCACGGCATTCAAATAATCCATCATCCCATCTCCTCCCTTCGGAAGGATACTTGCAAAAAGCGATCAAAAAATCAGCCTCACAGCCGAAAAAGATCCCGGATCTCCTCCTCCGTGAGCTTCGACAGAAAACTCTCCCCCGGCTGGATCATCTGATCCACGAGGGATTTCTTCTTCTCCTGCAGCTTGTAAATCTTCTCTTCAATGGTGTCCTTTGTGATAAATTTCAGGACCTGGACATTCTTCTGCTGACCAATGCGATAAGCGCGATCCGTGGCCTGATCCTCCACGGCGGGATTCCACCAAGGGTCATAGTGTATGACCATATCCGCCCCGGTGAGATTGAGTCCCGTCCCACCCGCCTTGAGAGAAATGAGAAAGGCGGGAACCGTGCCCTCGTTGAATTCCTTCACCAAACGGAGCCTCTCCAGGGCCGGTGTGCTGCCGTCCAGGTAGAAATACGGGATGCTCCTGTCCTTCAAGCGCCGGGCGATCCTCACCAGCATGCCGGTGAACTGGGAAAAGACCAACACGCGATGGCCGCCGGCTACGGCTTCCTCCATCACTTCTTCCAGCATGTCCAGTTTTCCGGAACCCCCGTCATAATCCTCGAGGAACAGGGAGGGATCGCAGGCGATCTGCCGCAGGCGGGTGAGGATGGAAAGAAGCTTGATCCGGGACTCGGCGAAGCCCGCCTCCTGCATCGCCGTGGCAAATTCCTTCTGGCTCTTCAGGAAATACGCCTTGTAGACCTTCGCCTGCTTCGGCGTCATCTCATTGATCCTGCGGCTCTCCACCTTGTCCGGGAGCTCCTTCAGAACATCCTTCTTCATGCGCCGCAGGATGAAGGGAGTGACGTGCCGCTTGAGATCCTTCAGGGCGTGGGAATCCTGCGCCCGAACGATGGGGATCTCATAGCGCTGCTTGAACTTGGCATGATTCCCCAGATACCCGGGCATGAGGAAATCAAAGATGGACCAAAGCTCTGTCAACGTGTTCTCGATGGGCGTGCCCGTCAGGGCGAAATAGCCGCCGGTCTGGATCTTCTTCACGGAGCGGGCATTCTGTGTCATGGGGTTCTTGATGTGTTGGGCCTCGTCCAGGAAACAGTAGCGAAATTCCCTCTTTCCATAAAGATCGATGTCCCGCTTCAGCATGTTGTAGGTTGTGATGACCACATCCCATCCCCGATCCATCTCATTGAGCGTCTTTTCCCGCTCCAGCTTGGTTCCCGCAATGACGGTTGCCCGGAGCTCTGGCGCGAACCGCTGGATCTCGTCCATCCAATTGTACATGAGGGATGTGGGGGCCACCACAAGGGAGGGAGGCTTTTCCTCATCCCTGCGGGCCATCAGGAAGGCTATGACCTGCAAGGTCTTCCCCAGCCCCATGTCATCGGCGAGGATCCCCCCCAGCCCGCAATTTGCCAAGGCAGACAGCCAGCCGAAGCCGGTCACCTGATAATCCCTGAGGACCTCCTTGAGGCAATCCGGCACCTCCACGTCCATATCCCCCGGATGGCGGATGTCCCGGACGATGGCGCGGAATCTCTTGCTGCGCTCCAGCCTCAGGCTCTCATCCTCCCGTGCCAGCTCATCCAGGTACATGGCGTTGGAAAGGGAAAGCTGCACCTTCCGCTCCTCGTCCGCCATGCCCTTTTTCAGCCCCGTGTTCTCCACAAAATCCGCCAGTCCGGAGAGCTGCTGTTCCCCCAGGGTCACGAAGGTTCCGTCCTTCATGCGGTGGTAGCGCCGCTTCTGGCGGTAATCCGCAAGGATGTCCATGAGTTCGTCGAAATCGATCCCCTTCGCGCTGAAGGTCACCTCCAGGAGATTCATGTCATTGACGCTCACTCCCGCCGTCACCTTCGGCATTTTCCTCACGGGCTTCTCCTCGAAAGCGTCCGCATAGAATACGTCCGCCTTCTCCGCGAGCTTCGGCAGCGCCTCCACCAGGAAGTCATAGCTCCTCTCCTCGTCCGGCTGAACGATGCGCCCGTGGTCCACGTAAAATCCGTACGCATCGAACCAGCTCAGGTAGTCGCTCTCAAGGGGCTTGTCCCTCACGAGAATGAGGTCCTTCGGCGGATCGGGCGCCCTGTCCATGAGGGGGTTGAAGGAAATGTCCCCGTAGCGGAAAACGGGCCGCACCTCCACCCCGTTCCCGAAATAGTCCAGGTAAAACTCTGCCTGCAAAGGCTCCAGAAAAAATTTCTCCTGAAAGGTCTCCTCCACCGTCACATCCGCCCATTCCCGGAGCCGGGGCAAAAGTTCCCCGAAGAAGCGGGCCATGCGCGCCCTGTCCATGGGAACGCTCCTGTCGGTGCGCGGGAAGGAGGACAGGAGGAGACTCGCCTCGCGGGCGACCTGCCCGTCCAGAAGGTAGATTCCTTCCTCGTCGTAAATGATCTTGCATTCGCTGTCCAAAGCCTCCATGGACGGATTGAGGAGGGTGACGGCACCGTCCCCGCCGTGGTCCTCCACCCGGATCCGAACGTGCGGCGTTTCTCGAAAGACCTTCACGGAATGTTCCCGGCGCTCCCCTTCCTGATTTTCATAGGTAAAGAGGAGCTCCTGATCGCCAAGGATCTCCAAAAAATCCCGGCATCGTCCCGCCGTCAGGTAAAACTGTTTTTGCTGAAAGCTGCTCATGTATCCGTAGCCGTAATAGCCGCTCCCATGGAACAGGGACTCGTCGTCCCAGGCTCTTCTCATGAGATTCCATATCCCACGGGAAACTTCGTCCTCGAACTGCATGCGGGCGGTGTCCACCACAAGCCCCTTGCCGAATCGGACCGATCGGCCCTCATCCGCGCAGGACATGAATTCCCGCAAGTTCTTCATGACGTAGGGCCTCTGCTGGCCGATCCGCAGTTCCAGCCAACAGAGGCGGCGATAGTATTGGGACCGGACGTAGAAATGCGGCTCCAACCGCAGCATCTGCGGCTCCCTTTCCTCGGCGGCGGCAGCGCCGAAAATGCGGAGCATGCGCTCCCCCGCTTCATAGTCCTTCCGCTGCATCTCCCGTTTCACGGAGGTCCTTCGCTTGGAAGACTCCGTCTCCCTTTGTTCCCCCTGGACGGCCTTCATCAGGGCCACCACATGGTGACAGGCCTCCAAGTGCACGGCCGCGGACGGGCAGTCACAGGAAAAGGCTTCCACGGAATCCCCTTTTCTGGATAAGGTTGCACGGGCAGAGTTGGCATCCCCTCCCGGATTCTCCACCGTCGCCCGGTAAGCTGGCAAAGACGCGCTTTCCTTCCGAAGATCCTTCACCATACCCATTTCGTAATCGCGGCATCCCCGGTTGTATGCCGACGCTGTAGCCAAAGACTGTATCGTGATATCCTTCAGCAAATTGTTCCCTCCGATTATCCTTTTGCGCTCCTTCGCCCAATATGATAAGATACTCTTGCGTGCTTCATGCAACCTTCCAATGAATTTTAGTATACCATGGAGCTGACTATATCGCAAAGAGAAGTGAAGGAACCCCATGCCCAGCCCTTTCGACCACGCGCGGATCCTCGTGGTTCGCCTCAGCGCCATCGGAGACGTTCTTCATGCTGCCCATGTCGCGCACAATTTGAAACTGCATTTTCCCGGCTGCCACATCACCTGGCTGGCCAGTCCCCCCGCCAGCGAGTTGTTGGAAGGAAACGGAAATATCGACCGCCTCCTCATCTGGGATCGGCGTCCCATGGATGCCGCCTTCTCCAAAGGAGATGTGCTTGGGGCATGGCGCTGCCTGGCGGGAGCGCGCGCCCTGCTGAAGCCCTATTCCTTCGACATCGCCCTGGACGTCCAGGGATTGTTCCTCACGGGCATCCTGACCCTTCTCAGCGGCGCCAAGCGCCGCATCGGCATCCACGAGCGACACGAGGGCAACCGCTTCTTCATGACGGAGATGGCTCCGGACATCGACGACCCTCACAAGATCCGCCGCTACATGACGGCGCTGAAGCCGCTGGGCATCGAAGATCTCGCGCTGGCTCCCCCCATTGTCCTCACGCCGGACCTGAAACGATTCTCCGCGGAGTTTTGGAAGCGGCATGGCATCCGCCCCTCCCGCCCCATCCTGATGGTCAATGTTCGCACCACTTGGCCTGACAAGAACTGGCCGCCCGCATGTTTCGGACGCGCTCTTCAAGATCTCTCCCCCGAAGTCCAGATTGTATTCTGCGGAACGAAAAGCGACATTCCATACATACGGCAGGCTCAGTCCTGTTTGCGAGAATCCCTCTCCATCGCGGGCGAAACCGGCCTCATGGAACTTGCGGCTCTTTTCAACTCCGCCACGTTGCTGCTCACATGCGATACCGGACCCCTCTACATGGCGGAAGCCGTGGGACTTCCCACCCTAAGCCTTTGGGGACCCACCCATCCGAGCATATACGGTCCCCTGTCGCCAGGACATCGTTTCATCTTGAGTCCCCACAGTTGCACCGGCTGCTGCAAAACAAAATGCAGGCATCAAACCAATGCCTGCATGAATGCCATCGATCCCGCCGTCGTAGCCAGGGAGCTAAAAGCGATTCTGTGCCCGTGAGGAATCAGCCCCGTTTTGCCTCCCGCATCATCCTCTCCGCATTTTCGGCTATGGTCCTTCCGCCGTCAAAGGCACGAAGCGCCCGTTCCTGGGCGGATGTATCCTCGCAAAGCACCAATTCCACCCGCTCCCCCAACATGTACTTCGCCTGGCGGAACACCATCCAATAATCCGGACCGGGAGCCACCAGGACATAGGCCGACGCAAGATCGCTGTGAGCGGCCCCAACCAGTTCCGCCACAGAGGGACAGCGATCCTTCGTCCCCGTCACGATGACATGGGCCCCCGCATCCTGCATCCGCTGTGCCGCATCCTTTCCCTCCGCCACGGCCAGAGCGGCCACGGGCATGATTGCATCGTGAATGCCAAGGGCGTGGGGCTCCGACATATTCGTGATGTGGATATCCCGGAGGGGACCAACACCAATGGCCCACTCCATCAGATTTCCCGGATGATCGGTATGAATGTGCACGTGAATGCCATTTTCCCTGCGCTCCACCAAGGCGAATATTCCAAAATCCTTCAGTTGCCGCTCCATTTCCGACACGCTGATTTTCTGGTTCTTCACC
>CAMIWP010000033.1 GCA_946402475.1 uncultured Selenomonadaceae bacterium | reverse complement strand
GTCCGCACGCCGAAGATCTCGAATTTCACGGACTTTGCCTGTATCGGCGGCGAGGAGGACGTGGCTCTTTACTATGTGCAGGATGCCTCTTCCCTGGGGCATCCGGATCTTATCCTGTTGCCGGGCAGCAAAAACACCACGGAGGATCTTTTGTACCTGCGCTATTCCGGGCTGGAAAAGGCGATCAAGGAGCTCGTGGGGCAGGGGGTTCCCGTCATTGGCATCTGCGGAGGCTACCAGATGCTGGGGGAGGCCATCCTGGATCCCCATCACACGGAATCGGAGCATGATCGGGTAGAAGGTTTCGGACTCCTTGCCATGCGGACAACCTTCGGCGAGAAAAAACAGACCTTCCAGGTACAGGCCGTTTGCGCCTCTCTGTATTTCCTGGGGCAGGATATCCGCGGATATGGACTGAGGGGCTATGAGATCCACATGGGACGGACGGAATTTTCCGAGTCTGCGGAGCATCCTCTCTGCATCACCCGAAGGGGGGAGGAAGAATGCAGGAGGGAGGAGGGTCTTGTTTCGGCGAATGGATTGGTATTCGGCACCTATATCCATGGGATTTTCGATCACGACGAATTCCGACGGGATGTGCTCAATGCCCTGCGAATCCGCAAGGGATTGGAGCCATTGCGGAACACCCGCAATACTCGGGCGGAGAAGGAGCGCAGCTATGATCGGCTGGCCGCCGCGGTGAGGGAGAGCCTGGATATGGAAAAACTTCGCGAGATCATGGGGGAGACTTGATGCTCACAGCGTTTATAGCTTTTTTTCTGGACACTGTCATCGGGGATCCCAGGACGAGGCTTCATCCCGTGGTGCTCATGGGGAATTTGATCGCCCTTTTGGAAAAGCTCCTGTATCGTTCCGGTGACGGGGAGATGCGGAAACTTCTGTCCGGGGCGCTCTTGGTGGCCATCGTTCTCCTGGTCTCTTACGAGGCGGGTGCGGCCTTTTTGCATCTGTCCTATTGGATCACCGGGGAGACGGGATTCTGGTGGGTGAATTATCTCATGGAAGGGCTCCTGCTCAGTTTCATGATTTCTCCCAACAGCCTCGCTAAGGCCGGAAAGGAAATCTACACCCTTTTGGAGCAGGAAAAACTGGAGGAGGCCCGCCAAAAGGTGGGATGGATCGTGGGGCGAGACACGGATAAACTGGAGGTGGAGGGCATCACGAGAGCCACGGTGGAGACAATCTCGGAAAACACCGTGGACGGGGTCATATCCCCTCTGTTCTTTTTCGCCTTGGGGGGCGTTCCGCTGGCGGTGCTGTACCGGGCGGCGAATACCATGGACTCCATGATTGGCTACCGAAATGAAAAGTATCTCTACTTCGGCAAGACGGCAGCCCGTCTGGATGATATCCTGAATTACCTTCCGGCGCGACTGACGGGGCTCCTGTTCATTGGCGCCGCATGGCTCTTGAAATTCGATCACAGGCATGCGCTGGATACCATGAAGCGAGATGCGGCAAAGCATCCGAGTCCTAACGGGGGCTATGCCGAAGCCACCGTGGCGGGAGCTCTCCGCATCCGTTTGGGGGGAGTCAATTCCTATTTCGGCGTGGAGACCTTTCGGGCTTACATGGGGGATGCCATAGAAAAGCTGTCTCCCAAGCACATTCTGGAGAGCATACGGCTCATGTACACGGCCACGGTGCTCTTTTTGCTGTTGGCCTATGCTCTTTTCGAGTCCATGGGCTATTGAGGAGGCGTGGCCTTGCGTTCTTTTTTGATCGGGCTCCAGTTCCTGACGCGCATTTCCATTGTTCGTCAGGAAAACTGGACGGAGGAGGATTTTGGGGGCAGCGTGCGATGGTTTCCCCTGATCGGAGCCGTGTTGGGGCTTTGCTACGGAGGCGCCGCCGCCGTGATGTTTTTCCTTTTGCCCGCTTGCGGGGTGGAACCCCCGAAGCATTTCTCCGCGGCGCTTCTTCTGCTTCTCACGGTATTGCTCACGGGGGGGCTTTTCTGCGACGGTTTCATGGATTCCATGGACGGCATCTTCTCCGGTCGGTCACGGGAACGCATGCTTGAGATCATGAAGGACAGCCGCGTGGGGGCCAACGGCGTCATGGCCTTTGCCGTGCTCCTGCTCATGGAATGGTCGGTGCTTCTGGATATGCGGCAGGACAGCCTTCTCATGGCGATGTTCATCATGCCCGTCATATCCCGCTTCATGGTGGTAATGGCCATCACTCGGTTTCCCTACGCAAGACCCCAAGGAATGGGACGCTCCTTTGCTCTCCATGCGGGAAGGCACGCCTTTGCTTTTGCCGGGATATGGACCGCCCTCCTGCTTCTGCCCTGGGGCGTAAGGACGCTGTTGCCCTTTCTGGCAGCCGGAGCCTTTGCCTTGTGGTTCAACCGCTATGTCACAAAGATTCTCGGAGGAGTGACGGGGGATACCTACGGGGCCCTTGCGACCCTTTCGGAATTCATCGTCCTGGCAACTTTGCTGCTGGCGGATGCCTTTGGCTTGTAAAGATTCCAAGAATGCGTGGACTGGAGAAGAAACTATGATTGCGTCCGTAGTCAGAATTCTTAATAGGATCTTTGAGGAGGTGGCATATCACGGTCTCATCCTGCTGGACAGGCTGCGCGGGGTTGACTTCCACGAGATGGACATGTCCGTGATCGGCGACGGGTATCGTTATGAGTGTACGCATCCGAGGATCATGATCCAGTTGTCCAGGATATGCCGGGAGGCAAAAAACACGGATGCCATTCTCGACCTCGGGTGCGGCAAGGGGAGGATGCTGGAATTTTTTTCCTCCTATCCCTTTCGCCTGGTGGACGGGGTTGAGTACAGCCAAAAACTCGCCGCCATCGCCGCGAGAAATGTCAGCAGGCTCGATCTGGCGTCCAGGGTGTTCTGTGCCGATGTGCGGGAATTCACCGACTGGGAGGCGTACACCTGGTTCTATTTCTACAATCCGTTTCCGAGCTATGTCATGAGATCCTGTCTGGAGGGAATCCTGAAGAGCCTTGAGACGCATCCGCGCGAGATCATCCTTCTCTACGCAAATCCGACATGTCACAGGATACTGCTTTCTTATGGTTTTCGGGAGAAACCCTTTCGGCAGACCTTCATAGAGCGGATCTGGGCGCCGTATCTTTCCGTGCTGAAGGTGTATGTGTGGCGCAATTCCTTATAATGAGGCGGGAGGTTCCTCACTTCTGTAAGGAACCTCCCGCCTCGTTGAAACGCCGATGGGGAGAATGGGTCGGCAGCATTGCCGAGACCTGCCGTTGGGAGGTCCTATCTGTATCTACAGTCCAAAAGGTGATCGTTTACCATTCCGATGGCCTGCATAAAGGAATAAGTAATTACCGGCCCCACAAACGACATCCCCAACTTTTTCATATCTTTGCTTATTTTCCTTGAGAGTTCCGTTTCCGTTGGCATATCAGAACTTGTTTTCCAGTGCCCGACGATCTGTTTTCCGCCGGTATAATCCCAGATAAATGCGTCAAAACTCCCATGTTGTTGCGCTAAATTTTTCACAACAATAGCGTTTTTTCGAATACTGAAAATCTTGTTCTTATTTCGAATAAGCTCCGTATTGTTTAAAAGTTTGTATAAATAATCATCCGTTAATGTTGCGCACTTCCCTATTTCAAAATTAAAAAAAGCATTTTTATACGCCTGGCGCTTATGTATAATGGTTCTCCAGGATAATCCTACGCTTTGTCCCTCCAAACAGAGCATTTCAAAGAGATGTCTGTCATCATGGGAAATGCGGCACCATTCATGATCGTGATATTCGGTCAATAACGGATCCTTTTTTGCCCATAATCTGCACTCGCTTTCTTCCATGAGTACCTCCAAAGCTAAAATTTGACGGTTTATTTGTTGCTTAACTTTTATTCTCCACTCGTATTTTCCACTCCTGCTAAAGAAAATAAAAAACGAAGAACCGAAGCCCTGCGCTCCATTGTTGGCGTGATACGAAGACTCTCGACCCGTCCGATGTCAAGAAATCACCTGCATTGCGCCTGCCTTGTCACGTCGGAGAAAGACGGGAGGTACATGCGCCGGGAACCGCGAGAAAATGGTGGACAAAAGACCGTGGCAGGTAGTAGAATAGAGCGGTAAAGATTGTGTTTGATCGAAAGGATGTGAGGAGATGGAGGATCACCCTAGTTCGATGGATCCCAAACGATGCGAAGTGAATACATGCGGGGAGGATCGGCCATTTTCTCTTTGACGGCACGTTGAGTTTGCGTCATGGAGGGCATGGCTTGGCTTTTCTGCGGAAAGGAGACAGCCATGCTCGAGATATACAAATCCATGGAGAGCGGTCCGCTGCAGGAGCTTTCCTTGAAGACGTTGGAGAAAGGTGCATGGATTAACATCATCGATCCGACTCCTTACGAGCTCAAGGTGGTGAGCAACCTCACGGAGGTTGAGCCGGATTTTCTGCGCTCCGCCTTGGACGATGAGGAGCGCTCCCATACGGACATTGAGGACAATTCCGTCATGGTGCTGACCAATGTGCCCATCGTCCGGGAGGACGAGAGTTATGATGCGTTGCCTTTGGCCATTATCATCACGGAGGAGTACATCATTACGGTTTGCCTGGAGGAAACTCCCGTCATGGCGGAGTTCAATGAGCGCACCGCCCAGCTCTTCCGCACCTATAAGAAGACCAGATTTCTCTTCCAGATCCTCTACAAGTCGGCAACCTATTATCTGAAATATCTGAGGCAGATCAGCAAGCAGTCGGACGAGATCGAGGACAGGCTCCGGGTTTCCATGAAGAACAAGGATATTCTGCGCCTTTTGGAACTGCAGAAGGGCCTCACATATTTTAACGCGGCATTGCGCTCCAACGGGGCAGTTCTCGACAAGCTCTTGAGATTGCGCTCCAATCAGGCATTGCAGTTCATCCTCAAGATCTACGAGGAGGATGAAGAACTGTTGGAGGATGTCATCATCGAGAACAAACAGGCAAGGGAAATGGTGGAGATGTACGGAAAAATCCTGGCACGGCAGGCGGATACCTTTTCCTATATCATATCCAACAACCAGAACTCTGTCATGAAGTTCCTGGCGGCCATGACCATCATCATTGCCATCCCCACGGTGGTGTCCAGTTTCTTCGGCATGAATGTGCCGGTTCCCTTCAGCGAGAACGGAAACGGTTTTCTCTATATCATGCTCATCGCTATGGGAAGCTCCAGTGTGTTGGCCTATGCTTTCTGGCGGGGGAATATGTTTTGATGTGAAAGGGAGGGGTGGAGGATGGAGGCAGTTTCCTCGGGGCGATTTCTGGATGAGTTCACGGTGATTGCCGAGCGCGCCAACGACGAGGGGGAGCGTTTTATCATCCAACGCAAGAACGGGCGGAACGTGGTGCTTCTGTCCATGGAAGATTTCAACGACATGCAGCGAAAGATATACGAGGCTCAGAAACGAGATGACTGAAGCCTCGTTTTTTTAGATTCTTCGGTGGGGGCTTGTGCCCCGGCCCATTTGGGAGGCGGAATCAAGTGGAGGATGCCCGTTACATGCATCTGGCCTTGGAGGAGGCTGCTAAGGCCTACGATCTGGGAGAGGTCCCCATTGGGGCAGTTATCGTTGACAGCGATGGGGCGGTGGTGGCGAGGGGGCACAACATGAGGGAGCGCTGGCGGGACGCCACCGCTCACGCCGAGATGATCGCCATACGGGAAGCCTGCGGGAAACTCGGGAAATGGCGCCTGTCGGAACTCTCTCTCTACGTGACCATCGAGCCATGTCCCATGTGCGCGGGAGCTATGGTCATGAGCCGCATCCGCCGACTGGTATACGGCAGCGCCGATGCAAAGGCTGGAGCCGCCGAATCCTTGTTCAACGTGGTAAACCATCCCGCGCTGAACCATCGGATGGAGGTGACAGCCGGCATCCTCCAAGAGGAATGTGCGGGAATTATGAAGCGATTCTTCGCGGAGCGCAGGAACAGAGAGACCAGAAAATGAAAAATCTGCCACGGCAGAGGGGGAAAGGACTGTAGAAGATTGCAGACGAAGAACAAGGCGGCACTTGCGCTCTCTGTCAGCGCACTGGGGTGCACGGTCACGCTGCCCCACACGGGATCGGGAGCTCTGTGGGGGCTTCTGCATCATGGCTTTTTGGCGGCCACCATCGGGGGGCTTGCCGACTGGTTTGCCGTGACGGCTCTTTTCCGAAAGCCCCTCGGCATATCTTATCGCACGGAGATCCTGCGGCGCAACAGGGTGCGGATTATGGAGTCCATCGTGAGGTTTTCCAGTGATGACCTCCTGAGCGTGGAAAATATCATGGGTGTCATGGAGAAGCAGGACACGGCGGGACTCATGGTGGACTACCTCTTGCACCGGGGCGGAAGGGAGCGTGTCAAGGCCGCAGTGAATGAGGTGTTGCTGGCGGCGGTGAATACCATGGATTTCCGGGAGATTGCGGCGGGCTTGGAACCTGCGGTGCGGGAAAGCCTTCGATCCCTGCCCTTGGAAAAGGTTCTCTCGGACATTTTTCAGCTCTTGTCGGAGGATAGGCACAGCAGGCGCATGCTTCGCTCCTTTCTCGCCGTCAGTCGTCAGGTTTTCTTCGCTCCAGCCATGCAACAAATCCTCCTGGACAACATCAAGGTCCTCCGAAGGGAATACGAGAAAGATTCTGCCGGGCGGGTTTTCGTGCTGGAGGTGTTGGATCTCACCGATGAACGTATTCTCAGTATCATAAATGAGAACGTTTCTCGAAAATTGGAGGAATTGCTGGGAGAGGGAACGGAGTTCTATGGAACTCTGAAGGCGGGATTGGAGACCCTGTTCCGCACCTTTGGACGGGATGAATCCCTTCAGGATGCCCTTCGCCACTGGAAGGATCAATACATTGAGAAGGTAGACATTGGCGGCTGGCTCGGAAATTGGATGGAGGTGAATGTAAAAGGGGAGCATCCCTTCTGGCTGGAGCATCTCAACGGCTTCTTGGAGGAGAAGATCATGGAATTTTCCCGCAGGGAAGATTGGCAGAGATCCTTTGATGCGGCGGTGAAGAGGTTCATCCGGCAGGAGGTTGAGAAGCATCACGATCTCATTCCGAAATTGATACAGGAGCGTTTGGATGAATTTTCCGACGACGATCTGACGGACTTCGTGGAATCCAAGGTGGCAGATGACCTTCAGATGATACGCATCAACGGCTCCGTGGTAGGCGCCCTTGTGGGGATGGGGCTTTATGTCGTTGTATGGGCTGCGGAAAGGGTGTGGGGACTTTGATTTGGCGAAACTGGAACAAAGCGGACAAGGTCCTTCTGTGCGCCGGAGGGATCTTCCTCTTTTCCCTCTGTTTGCGGTTGCAGTACCCGGAAAACCTTCTGGCGGAAGGTTTCCTATTTTGCGCCGAGGCCGCTCTGGTAGGAGGCATTGCCGACTGGTTCGCTGTGACGGCACTCTTCCGAAAACCCTTGGGCTTTTCTTATCACACAGCCATTCTGCCCAAGCGCAGGGAGGCTTTCATCAAGGCGTCGGTTACCATGGTGCAGAAGGAATTTTTCTCCAGGAGGAAGATCATCCGTCACATTGAGAAGTTGCACGTGCTGCCCATGATCATGGATTGGCTCCATAAACCGGACACAAAGCGTCAGATGTTGCAGCGGCTGATGGACTATGTGCGGGATTTCCTTCTGGAGCAGAACCGGCAGGAGCAGGCGGATGTGCTTGTCCAAAGAGTTCGCAGCAGTTTCCGCAAGGCGTCCCCGGAGGAGTTTTTTGCCCGTCTGGGAGAATGGATGCGGAGGAGCGGCAGGGACAGAGAATTGCTGGGCTGTGTTGCTGCCTATGTGGAGAACTGGGGGGCACGGGCGGAAACCCGAAAAGCCATTCTTGAATTTCTGGAAAATTATGAGAAAGAGAGTACGAAGGGCACGTGGGAGCTTCTGATGGCGGGCCTTGCCGAAGCCTTGGATCTCGTGAACCTGGAGGAGGCGGCAGAGCTTCTTCAGCGGCAGATCCTGTGCCTCGTGGCAGAGCTTAAAGAGGTAGGCTCTCCTCTGCAGACAGAGATGCTGGACCTTTTTTATGAGAAGGCGGAGAATCTGGGAAAGGATCCGGAATTCCGGGAACTCATGGCCGAGCTCAAGGAGGATATGGTGGAGGATCTTCCCTTGGAAGAGGCCATTGAGCGCACCATGGAAACCATCGGCGAGAGCTTTGCACCGGGTGGGGAGTCGGAAGGAAGTCTTCCCGTTCTAAGAAGCCGTCTCATGGAAATTCTCGGCGAGGAGTATGCCCGCTGCCTTGGGATGGTGCTTCGGGATGAGCACCTTCGCGGTGTCATCGAGCATTTCCTCTACGACATCATCGTCAGGAGCGCCTTGCATGCGCAGAACATGGTGGGGGATGTCGTGCGGGACGTGCTCGGGCGCCTCACGGATGAGCAGCTCAACCACCTTGTCTATGACAAAGTCGAGCCGGACCTTCTGTGGATACGCATGAACGGATCCCTCGTGGGGGCGGGCCTCGGCATGGCGCTCTTCCTTCTCCTGTCGCTTGCGAGATGATGGGACTCAATCGAACAGGAAGCGGAACTTCTTTCCGGGAATGACATAGTTGATGAGAAACGTCTCTTCTCCGTGTATGCGGGCTGCCACATTTGTGCGTTCGCT
>CAMIWP010000032.1 GCA_946402475.1 uncultured Selenomonadaceae bacterium | reverse complement strand
GGGGCGAAAATGTCCAAGTCCAAGGGGAATGTGGTGTCCCCCGAGGAGATCATCGGAAAGTACGGCGCGGATACGGCGCGCCTCTTCATTCTCTTTGCCGCTCCGGTGGATCGTGATCTGGAGTGGAGCGACCAAGGCGTGGAGGGAGCCTTCCGCTTCCTGGGACGCGTATGGCGCATCTTGGGACGTTTTGAGGATACCATCAAGAAGGCGCCGAAGGAATACGATGTATCGGCTCTTTCGAAGGAGGAGAAGGAACTTCGCCGTGTACTCCACATGACCATCAAAAAGGTCACGGAGGACGTGCGGGATCGCTTCATGTTCAACACCGCCATCAGTTCTGTCATGGAACTGGTGAATGCCCTATACGCTTTCCAGGACAAGGATCTCACGGCGGGGCTAGCCCGTGAGCTGGCCGATGCCCTTCTTCGGATGTTGGCGCCATTCGCTCCCCATATTGCGGAAGAACTTTGGTTTGTCCTCTTTGCGGAGGGCAGCGTCCATCGGCAGAAGTGGCCATCCTATGATAAGTCTGCCACGACGCAGGATGAGATCGAGATTGTCCTGCAGATTAACGGCAAGGTG
This sequence comes from uncultured Selenomonadaceae bacterium, assembly GCA_946402475.1. The sequence goes on along the minus strand of CAMIWP010000032.1, from coordinate 8,107 downwards.
AGGGATAAGATTCTCGTCCCTGCGGATGTGGATCAAGCTACCATGGAAAAAATTGCCATGGAGCAGCCAAGGGTACAGGAATTTACAGAGGGAAAAACCATTCGGAAGGTTATCTGCGTTCCGAAGAAGCTGGTGAACATTGTGGTAAAATAGGGAAGCGCAACGCAGCCGTGCAGAATGGCTCGAGACGTGATTGCATCGATTGCCGTCCATGCCCTTGCGTGGATGGCTTTCTTTCTGTTTGCCCTCCGGTCGGAATGCGATATAACGAGGCAGAAGATGCACTTCCGTAAGTGGGGGGTGAACATCTCGAACAATTATTTTTTATGGATCTGAACGAGGTAGGACACGAGCCCGCTTGGGGGAAACGCGAATTGTTCAGGATTTCGCCTTGCGAAATCCTGAACAATTGCGTTATAATAGACATATTGACGAGAAATGTACTTCATTGTATCGGGAGAGATGAGCTTACAACATGTTTACGTGTATGACAGAGTCTCCGGAACAGACATCGGCCTTGGCCGTTACCGTGGGAAAAAGGATACGCGAGGGTACCGTGCTCTGCATGGAAGGAGAACTGGGAGCGGGAAAGACGCTCTTTGTCCAGAGTTTGGCCGCAACTCTCGGCGTGGAGAGCGAGGTCACGAGCCCGACCTTTAATCTCATGAACATCTACGAGGGAATTTGTCCCATCCTGCACTTCGATCTCTATCGGTTGGAAACGGAGGAACAGTTGGAGGACATTGGCTTCTTTGAGTACGTGGAGGACCCGGAGGGAATTGTTGTCATCGAATGGGCAGACAAGTTTCCCGAGGCTTTGCCGGAGGAATACGTGATCGTGAAATTTGAACGGACGGATCGCGAGGGAGAACGGCGCATTATTTTTTCCGGCGTGGGCGAACGCAATGAGGAATTCCTGAAGGAGCTGGAAGAATTTTGTCAATCTTAGCGATCGATACTTCGTCCCAGGTGTCCAGTGTGGCGGTTGCGTCGGAGGAGATACTTCGGGCGGAACTCACGATGCAGGGGAGGCTCACCCATTCCGAGACGCTCATGCCGCACATCGAGCAGGTGTTGAACATGGCGGATCTGTCCAAGGAGGAACTGGACGGAGTCGCCGTCAGCATTGGGCCAGGTTCCTTTACCGGACTTCGCATCGGTCTGGCGACGGCAAAGGCTATGTCTTATGCCCTCAATATTCCGTTGGTGGGCGTGTCATCCCTGCAGGCGCTTGCCTGCCACTGTCCCGTGCCGGGCGTAAGGATCGTTGCCCTCGTGGATGCCCAGAAGGGAAATGCCTATCGGGAGAGCTATGATTGGGAGTCCGGCAGATTGCATGTGGTTGAGCCCTTGGAGATCATCCCGATGAAGGAGTTTCTGGCAGCCTGCGCAGATCGAAAAGGGGAGACCATTCTTCTGGGGGATATGACGGAAAGACGAATGGTAGCCGAGTGGGATCTGCCGCCTCATGTGCGGATAGCCCCTCCCCATTTGCGCATGCCCCGGGCGGCGGGAGTCGCCGTGTTGGGCCTGCGTAAACTGGCCATAGGGGAGAAGGCAGATCCCATGGATCTGGAGCCCGTTTACGTGCGCCGTTCCGAAGCAGAGGTCCTCTGGGAAAAGCGCCACCCGAAGGTGGAGTCATGAGACTTTCCTTTCGAGAGATGGTGCCGGAGGATGCAGGGCAGGTGGAACGAGTGGAAAAAAAATGCTTTGCGATTCCTTGGTCCAGGCAGTCCTTCTGGGAAGAGGCGGCAAATGAGAACACGCTCTACCTTCTGGTGCTGGACGGAGCTGAAGTCATCGGGTACGCCGGTGCCTGGCTCTTGGCAGGAGAGGCGCAGGTCACCCATGTGGCCATTGAGCCGGAGTACCGAGGAAAGGGCGTGGGAACTGCTCTCATGGAAGAATTGATCCGCAGGGTCAAGGAGCGAGGGGTCGGGGCCATGACTCTGGAGGTGCGTCCGTCCAATGTGGCGGCCTTGGCGCTCTACGGGAAGTTCGGCATGAAGGAAGAGGGACGGCGTAAAGGTTATTACTCCGACAACGGGGAGGATGCCATCATCATGTGGAACACAAAGCTGTGAATTGGGTCTTGGAGGTATGTCTTGAAGGATGAAGAAAACCGCCTGACCTTGGGAGTCGAGTCCAGCTGCGATGAAACAGCGGCTGCCGTTCTCCGGGGCGGAAGAGAGATTTTATCGAATATCATATCGACACAGATCCCCGTGCATCAGAAATTTGGCGGCGTAGTGCCGGAGATCGCTTCCCGAAAGCACATCGTGAACATCCTGCCGGTGATCGATGCGGCGATAGAGCAGGCAGGGGTGTCACTGAAGGACTTGGATCAGGTGGCGGTGACTTACGGTCCTGGATTGGCGGGAGCTCTTCTTGTGGGAGTTTCGGCAGCCAAGGCGTTGGCTTTTTCCTTGGATCTTCCCTTGATCGGGGTGAATCATCTGGAAGGACATATCTTCGCCAATTTCTTGGAGAATAGGGAACTGGAGCCGCCTTTTGTGGCACTGGTGGTTTCGGGGGGGCACACCGCTCTTGTCCACGTGAAAGGGTACAATCACTTCACCATGATGGGACAGACCCGGGACGATGCCGCAGGGGAGGCCTTTGATAAGGTGGCAAGGGTCATAGGGCTTCCCTATCCCGGAGGTCCCCAGATCGACAAGCTGGCCAGGGAGGGAGATCCTTGTGCTATAGATTTCCCGCAGGCTCTCAGGGATGACAGCAGCTATGAGTTCAGCTTCAGCGGACTGAAATCTGCCGTGCTCAATTATCTCAACAGCATGAAGCAGAAGGGTGAGGAGATCCGCAAGGCGGATGTTGCTGCGTCCTTCCAGCGGGCGGTCATCGAAATTCTTGCGGCGAAGACCATGAACGCTGTGGCAGAAACTGGTTTGGATACTCTTGTATTGGCCGGCGGCGTTGCGGCAAACAGCGCTTTGGAGAGGCGTCTCTGGGAGGAAACCTCTTCCCGTGGCATTTCCTTTGTCCATCCGAGCCCCATTTTATGCACGGATAATGCCGCTATGATCGCCTGTCGGGGATTTTATCAGGGAAAGGCGGGACGGTTTGCCGATGGGTATCTCAATGCGGTACCAGCTCTCGGCCTTTCTGATGTGAAGGATGAGTGACGAAGGAATGGATAGGAGGGGGACGATGAGGATATGGCGCAGTCTGTTGACCGTTTTTTTTCTCTGTCTGATGATGACCTCTGCAAGCGCAGAGAAAACAGACTGGTCGGATAGCACGTATGATTTCACCAAGGTACAGAAGGTATTGATCTATGATATTGCCCTAACGGATACGTCGGAGTTCGAGAACGATCTTTTGCCTCAGCTTTTGTTGGAGGAATACCTGAAGAACGCCTCCCGTCCCCCCTACAGGGTGATCCGCCCGGACAAGGCTCAGGTGCTCTCGCCGGAGGATCCGAAGCTGGCGGCGGATCTCTATGTGACGGCAGAACTCATGAAATGGCACGATGATTTTTACATCAAGCCGGAGTATACCAGCTGGGAGAGCAAGCGAATGACGCGAAAAAGACGTCATAACGACGGGTCGACTTCCGAGGAGGAATATTACGTCACGGTGCCGGTCGTTCATCCGCCGGAGCGGGTGGATACATCTGCCGTCCGTCTTCGTTTTGACGTGTACGACTCGAAAACTGGGAAACGGGTCTTGGCCCGGGATGAGCTTCGGGTAAGGGATTATTCTCGCAAGGGAGAGCGCGGAATCTACGGTCGCATCTGTAAGTCCTTCTTCGACGATTTCGGGAAGAAAATGAAAAAAGAGGACTGAGGGAAATCTGCCCTTGCAAAATGAAGGGAAATGTGTTAGTTTATACGAAAGCAAACCGCGACTTGTCAGGAGCCGCGGTTTTTTTACAATAGTTCTGCAAGCGGGAAAGGAAGGGTCTGGCAAGTTGGAAGAGAAATTGAAATTATACGGGTTCAACAATCTCACGAAGTCGTTGAGCTTCAACATCTACGACATCTGTTACGCGAAGTCTCAGCGGGAGCAGGAGGATTACATCCAATACATCGACGAGCAGTACAATTCGGAACGGCTCACCAAGATCCTGTCCCGGGTGACGGAGATGATCGGGGCCAAGATTCTCAACATTGCCAAGCAGGACTACGAACCCCAGGGCGCCAGCGTTACCTTGCTCATCGCCGAGGAGGCAACCGTTTCCAGCGGACAGAAAAAGCCCATCGTGAAGAAGGAGAAATCCCTGCGGGATACCATCGTTGCTCATCTGGACAAGAGCCATGTGACGGTGCACACCTACCCGGAATTTCATCCTGAGACCAGCATCGCGACCTTTCGGGTGGATATTGATGTGGCTACCTGCGGCGAGATCACGCCTCTCAAGACGTTGGACTATCTCATCGGCCAGTTCGATTCCGATATCATCACCATGGATTACAGGGTGCGGGGCTTTACCAGGGATGTTTCGGGAAAGAAGCTCTTCCAGGATCAGAAGATGATCTCCATACAGGAATACATTGCCGAGGATACCTTGAACGACTATGATGCCGTGGACATCAATCTCTATCAGGCGAATCTCTTCCACACCCGCATGCTCATCAAGGAGACGGAGCTTCAGAACTATCTTTTCAATACGGATATCTACGAAATTCCTCCCAAGACCCGCCTTTCCATCAGCAACAGCCTGCGGAGAGAGATGATTGAGATCTTCAGCGGGCGGAATGTGTACTGAAAGGAGTCGCGAAATGGGTTACATGACCCAGGATCAGGCGCCGATTCTTGAGGCGTTGGAGAAAATGAAGGCTGCTCGCATGGTTCCCTTCGATGTTCCTGGGCACAAGCGCGGAAGGGGGAACCCGGAACTTTCGGAATTTTTGGGAACCAAATGCCTTGATGTGGACGTCAACTCCATGAAGCTCTTGGATAACCTCTGTCATCCCGTTTCGGTCATAAGGGATGCGGAAATCTTGGCGGCAGAGGCATTTGGCGCGGCCCATGCCTTTTTCATGGTGGGGGGGACCACGTCAGCGGTGCAGGCGATGGTGCTGGCCTCTGTCGGACAGGGGGACAAGATCATCATGCCCCGGAACGTCCATCGGAGTGCCATCAACGCCTTGATTCTTTGCGGCGCGATTCCTGTCTATGTAAATCCCCAGACGGACCACGCTCTGGGGATTTCCCTTGGCATGCGCGTGGACGAGCTGGCAGATGCCATACGGAGAAACCCGGAGGCGAAGGCTGTTCTCGTGAACAATCCGACCTATTATGGGATTTGCTCGAATCTCTCGGCCATCGTGGAGCTCGCCCACGCACATGGCATGCTGGTTCTGGCGGACGAGGCTCACGGCACCCATTTCTATTTTAATGACTGCCTTCCCCCAGCGGCCATGACGGTCGGCGCGGATATGGCAGCCGTCAGCATGCACAAGACGGGAGGATCCCTGACCCAGAGTTCCATACTGCTCTGCGGCCCGGCTGTGAAGGAAGGCTATGTCCATCAGATCATCAATCTTACCCAGACCACCAGCGCCTCTTACCTGCTGATGGTGAGCCTCGACATCTCCCGCAGGAACCTTGCCCTCCACGGGAAGGAGATCTTTGACAAGGTGATCCGGCTGGTGGAATATGCCAGGGACGAAATCAACGCCATCGGCGATTACTACGCTTACGGCAAGGAGCTCATCAATGGGGACTCCGTCTATGATTTTGACATCACGAAGCTCTCGGTGTTCACTCGCCCCGTGGGGCTTGCGGGCATCGAGGTCTACGATCTCCTGCGGGACGAGTACGACATCCAGACGGAGTTCGGGGACATTGCGAACCTCTTGGCCTATGTTTCCGTGGGGGACCGTCTCAAGGATATCGAACGGCTCGTGGCGGCTCTCACAGAGATTCGCAGGAACCACCGCAGGGATTCTTCGGGGATGTTCAATGTGGAGTACATTGATCCCGTGGTGAAGTGTGGTCCCCGGCAGGCATTTTACGCGAAAAAGGAATCCCTTCCCCTTGGGGAGACGGTGGGGAGGGTGACGGGAGAGTTCGTCATGTGTTATCCCCCCGGCATCCCGATTTTGGCGCCGGGGGAACTCATCACGGAAGAGATCCTCGACTACATCCACTACGCAAAGAAAAAGGGATGTCAGATGACAGGGCCTGAGGACATGAGGATAGAAAAACTCAACGTCATGGAGGAGGCATGAATTTCTATGGAATTATGGTTTACGGAGAAACACACGCCGAATGCGCAATTTTCCATCAAGGTGGATCGGCAAATTTACACGGGGCACAGCGAGTTCCAGCGCATCGACATTTTTGCGTCCCAGGAGTTTGGGCGTTTTTTGGTTCTCGACGGCTACATGATGCTGACGGAGAAGGACGAGTTCATCTACCATGAAATGATCGTCCATGTGCCCATGTGCGTGAAGCCGGACTGCAAAACCGTCCTGGTGGTGGGCGGCGGCGACGGTGGCACGGTGCGGGAACTTTTGCGCTACCCGTCGGTGGAGCATGTGGATTTGGTGGAAATCGACGAGATGGTGGTGAGAGCCTGTCGGGAACACCTCGTGCAGACGGCGGGATGCTTGGGGGATGAGAGGGTTTCCATACACTACGAGGACGGCCTGAAGTTCGTTCGTCACTGCGAGGATCAATACGATCTCATTATCGTGGACTCCACGGATCCCTTTGGCCCGGGCGAAGGGCTGTTTACCAAGGAGTTCTACGGGAACTGTTACAAGGCACTGCACGAGGACGGCATTATGGTGAACCAGCATGAGAGCCCCTTCTACAAGGAGGATGCCTACGCCATGCAGCGTGCCCATAAGCGCATCGTGGAGTCCTTTCCCATCAGCCGCGTCTACCAGCTCCACATTCCAACCTATCCGTCGGGGCATTGGCTCTTCGGATTTGCTTCCAAGAAACGGCATCCCGTGGAGAATGTGGACTGGGAGGCGTGGAAGGCCCTGGGCATTGGGACGAGGTACTACAATCCGCAGTTGCATGCGGGGGCATTCGCCCTGCCGAGCTATGTGGAGGAAATGCTCAGGGAGGTGGAATGAGGCATGATGGAACGAAACGTAGAGACCTTCTTGGGATGTGACGGGAGATATGAGGATGCGAGGATTGTTCTGTACGGTGCGCCCTTTGACTCCACCACTTCGTATCGCCCCGGCACGCGCTTTGCCAGCCGCACTATGCGGGCAGAGTCCTACGGGCTGGAAACCTACAGCCCCTATCAGGATCTTGACCTGGAGGATGTGGCGATCTTTGACGGCGGGGATTTGGAGCTTTGCTTCGGCGATACGGAAGCTGCCTTGAAGGATATCAAGGCATTTGCCCGAGAGGTGCTGCGCGACGGAAAACTCCCCTTTCTCATCGGCGGGGAGCATTTGGTGTCCCTTCCCGCCATCGAAGCGGTTTACGAGGAATATCCGGATTTGTGCCTGGTGCATTTCGATGCCCATACGGACCTGCGCGACGATTATCTCGGGGCAAGGCTCTCCCATGCCACGGTGATCCGCCGGGCCTGGGATGTTCTCGGGGATGGGCGCATTTGCCAGTTCGGCATACGGAGCGGCGAACGGGCGGAATTTCTCTGGGCGAGGGAGCACACCCGCCTGCAAAGATTCAATTTTGACGGATTGGAGGAGTGCATTGCCGATTGGAAGGGAAAACCCGTGTATTTCACCATCGACCTGGATGTGATGGATCCCTCCGTATTTCCCGGCACGGGAACCCCGGAGGCGGGGGGAGTGACCTTTCTTGAGCTGCTGCGTGCCGCGTGGAAGGTGATCGAGGGCTGCCGCATCGTGGGATGCGACATGGTGGAGCTGTCTCCTCCCTGCGACACAAGCGGAGCCTCCACGGCCGTGGCGCTGAAGCTGTTGCGGGAGATGCTTCTGTGCCTGGAAAAAAATCGCGGAAAGAATTGACGGGAAAAGAAAAGGGGGAATTTGCCCATGGGAAAGGCTTTGATCATTGGCTGCGGTGGTGTGGCCGGTGTTGCCATTCATAAATGTTGCCAGAACAGTGAGGCATTCGAGGAGATCTGCATTGCCTCTAGGACGAAAAGCAAGTGCGATGCCCTGAAGGCAAAGCTGGAGGGGGG
>CAMIWP010000031.1 GCA_946402475.1 uncultured Selenomonadaceae bacterium | reverse complement strand
GGGGCAGGATATTTTCGGGAAAAGAAGAACTATACCTATGAGGGGGAGTTTTCCCGCGAAGAAGTGAAAAAACCAGTTTTCCCAGGAGGCGCACATGAAAGAATATCAACCCTTCAAATCCGGCAAGGTCCGGGAGGTCTACGATGCAGGGGACAGCATCATCATGGTGGCGACCGATCGCATTTCCGCTTTTGACCACATCCTGAAGAACCGGATCACCCACAAGGGGGCGATCCTCACCCAGATGTCGAAGTTCTGGTTTGAGTTTACGAGGGATATTTTGCCGAATCACATGATTTCCGTGGACAACGGGGAAATGCCGGAATTTTTCCGTCAGCCCGGGTTCCTCGGCAACAGCATGAAGTGCCGGAAGCTCCGCATGCTCCCCATGGAGTGTATCGTGCGCGGCTACATTACGGGAAGCGGCTGGGAAAGCTACCGAAAGACCGGCAAGGTCTGCGGCATTGAACTGCCGAAGGGACTCAGGGAGTCGGAGAAGTTGCCGGAGCCCATCTTCACACCCAGCACCAAGGCGGAGCTCGGGGACCATGATGAGAATGTTTCCCTGGAGCAGGGCGCAGAGGTACTGGAAAAGGAGTTCCCGGGAAAGGGCCGGGAATATGCGGAAAAAGTCAGAGACTATACCATCGCCATCTACAGGAAATGCGCCGATTACGCGAGAAGCCGGGGCATCATCATTGCGGATACGAAATTCGAGTTCGGCTTGGATGAGGCGGGGAATATCCTGCTGGGGGATGAGGTGCTGACGCCGGACAGTTCCCGTTTCTGGCCCTTGGAGGGATACGAGGCGGGGAGGGCTCAGCCTTCTTACGACAAGCAGTTTGTTCGGGACTGGCTGAAGGCAAATCCCGACAGTGACTATCTCCTTCCCGAGGAAATCATTGAAAAGACCGTCGCAAAGTACAAGGAAGCCTTTCGGATGTTGACGGGGAAGGAGTTTTCCCCCGAAGCGTAATCAAACAATGCTTGCATATAACAAAACCGTCCAAAGCAGGGATGCCTTGGACGGTTTTTAGTGAGAGGACGGTAGCATCAGAAGGCGGGAACAACGGCGCCCTTGTACTTGTCCTTGATGAACTGCTTCACCTTGTCGGTCTTGAGGGCCTTGATGAGGGCCTCGATCTCGGGGCGTTTCTCGTCACCCTGGCGAACGGCGATGATGTTCACGTAGGGAGAGGTGCTGTCCTCGATGAAGAGAGCGTCCTTGGTGGGAACCAGGTTCACCAGCATGGCGTAGTTCGTGTTGATGACGGCAGCGTCCACATCCTCCAGGGTGCGGGGCACCTGGGCGGCTTCCACCTCCTGGAACTTGATGTTCTTGGGGTTCTGGGCGATGTCTTGGATGGTGGCCTTTTCCGCCACGCCCTCCTTGAGCTTCAGAAGACCGGCCTTTTCCAGGAGGAGCAGAGAGCGGCCCTCGTTGGTGGGGTCGTTGGGAACGGCGATGGCGGCGCCGTCCTTGAGCTCCTTCAGATCCTTTATCTTCTTGGAGTAGATGCCCATGGGCTCAATGTGGATGCCCGCCGCATTGGCCAGCGTGCATTCCTTGTGCTCGGAGATGAAGTTCTCCAGGTAGGGGGCGTGCTGGAAGAAGTTGGCATCCAGCTCCTTGTCGTTGAGGGCCAGATTCGGCTGCACATAGTCGCTGAACTCAACGATTTCCAGGTCGATGCCCTGCTCCTTGAGAAGGGGCTTGACGACCTCGAGGAGCTCTGCGTGGGGAACGGGGGTGGCGCCCACCTTGAGGGCCTTCGTCCCCGAGGATGCCGGAGACGCCGAGCCGGAGCCGGAAGATGCGGACGGACTTCCGCCGCAGCCCGCAAGGGCAAGGCAGAGAGCCATGAGGGCAGCCATGAGTGCAAAGGCTTTTTTCATAATAATTCCTCCCTTGATAAAAAATATTACTTCTTATTCAAATGCCGGGCAAGGGTATTGCCGGCATATTGAACGAACTGAACGAGGACGATGAGGATGATTACCGTGGCGATCATCACATCGGGACGAAACCGCTGGTAGCCGTAGCGGATGGCAAGATCCCCCAGGCCGCCGCCGCCGATGGCTCCCGCCATGGCGGACTCCCCCACCAGGGCGATGATGACGGTGGTGAGCTGGGCCGTGATGCTGGGCATGGCCTCCGGCAGGAGCACCCGGCATATGATCTGTGCGGGGGTCGCCCCCATGGAGAGGGCCGCCTCCACGATGCCGTAGGGCACTTCCTTCAAGGAAGTCTCCACCTGTCGCCCGATGAAGGGCACCGAGGCGATGACCAGAGGAACCATGGCCGCCGTGGTTCCGATGGCGCTCCCCACCAGCAGACGGGTGAAGGGGATGATGGCTACCATGAGGATGATGAAGGGGATGGAGCGTATGGCGTTGACGATTCCGCCGATGATGCGGTTGAGGGGAAGATTTTCGAGGATTTCCCCCTTTCCCGTGGTGTGCAGCAGCACCCCCAAGGGAACGCCCAGGACAGTGGCGATGACCATGGAGACCGCTACCATGTAGACGGTTTCACCCAAGGCTTTTGCCAACAGGGGCATCATGTCGCTTGACATAGCCGATCACCTCCATTTTGAGATCGTGGTTCCGCAAGTAATCCAAGGCCCGTTCCACTTCGGCATCCTCCCCGGTGATACCGATGATCATGCGGCCGAAGGGGGTGGACTTGATCTGGTCGAGATTGCCGAAGAGCATGGCACATTCGATGTTGCAGGATCGTATCATGCCGGCGATCACGGGATCGTCGGCAGACTCCCCCAGAAAGATCAGGCGGAGGAGCAGGTAGCTTCCCGGCACCGGATCCCGAGAGATGGCATTCCCCCGGAAGGCCGTGGGGAGATCATTGGACAGGAGCACGCTGATGAATTCCTTTGTGATGGGTTTCTGCGGGTTGGTGAAGACGTCCATCACCGTTCCCTGCTCCGCGATGACGCCGTTTTCAATGACGGCTACCTTGTCGCAGATGTCCTTGATGACCTGCATTTCGTGGGTGATGACCACCACCGTCAGGGAGAGCTTCTGGTTGATGTCCCGGATGAGCTCCAGGATGGATTTCGTGGGCTGGGGATCCAACGCGCTGGTGGCCTCGTCGCAGAGAAGCACCTTGGGGTCGCTGGCCAAGGCCCTTGCGATGCCCACCCGCTGCTTTTGCCCGCCGGAGAGTTGGGAGGGGTACTGCTCGGCCTTGTCGGAGAGCCCCACGAGACTCAGCAGGGGCTCCACCTTTCGGCGGATCTCATCCTCCCCGGTGCCCGAGAGCCTCAGGGGAAAGGCGATGTTGTCGTAGACCGTGGCCGAGGAAAGGAGATTGAAGTGCTGGAAGATCATGCCGATGTCCTTGCGGGCTTCCCTGAGCTCTCTTTCGCTCATGGAGGTGAGATCCCTGGAGTCCACTATGACCTGCCCGGAGGTGGGTCGTTCCAGCATGTTGATGCAGCGGATCAGGGTGGATTTCCCCGCGCCGCTGAGGCCGATGATGCCGTAGATCTCCCCCCGACGGATCTCAAGACTGATGTTCTTGAGCGCCTTCACCGGGCCGGAGGGACTGTCGTAGGTTTTTTCTATATGGAGTAATTTTATCATAAAGCGGCTGTTCCTCGCTTCCTTGGGTTACTCGCCGGGGATTCCCCCAACGACTTTTCCAATTATAACGCAATGGCGACGCGAAAGCTAGCCCCCTTGGGGGTTCAGATTTTGCCAAGGGCAAAATAAACCGAATAAGCGTTTCGACGGGCCAGTGCACTAGTCCCGTCATGACGCTGACGGAGTGCGTTGCCAAAGAAAAATCTTTGCAGGACTTTGGGAGGGCGTGTCGAATAAAATATTGAAGTAAGCAAAGGTGAGCAGTTTTAAGGCGGTGATGGGAAAATGTTTAGGTCAAGTCGATCGAGCAAGTCCGGCAAGCCGACTATGGCGAAGAAACCGCAGATCAAGAGCTGCCCCGTCTGCGGGCGTCCTTACGTAGAGATCGGGAGGAAGATGTGCCGGGAGTGCTATGAAAAAGAAGAGGCCATGGAACTGGAGGTCATACGCTACGTGAGGGATCATCCCAGAGCCACGGGAGAGGAAGTCATAGAGGCCACGGGGGTGCCGGCAGCTCTCATCCGCAAGATGATCCGCGAGGGACATTTCGTGGACGAGAATTTCAAGATAGACTATCCCTGCGCTCGTTGCGGACGCTCCATCATCAAGGGGAAGCTCTGCCAGGATTGCCTGACGAAGCTTCACAACAGGATACAGAAGGCCACGAAGGAACTCCAGATCAAGCAGGCGGAGGAGGAAAGCCGGATCAAGGGAATGTTTACTTCCTCGGACAGCGGGGAAACCCGGGTGAAGAAGGGAAAGAAAGTCGGGCAGACATGAAGGGGCAGTTCTTCCTTGTCAGATGGGGAAAAATATTATATGATAGGCTGAGGCTTAGGAGAAGATACCATCATCGGGAAGGAGTTTTTCGCTCGTCATGTTTGGAATGTCAATGGATATCGGAATAGATTTGGGGACGGCCAACGTGTTGGTCTACGTGAAGGGAAAGGGGATTGTGCTTAAGGAGCCTTCCGTTGTGGCCGTGGATAAGGACACGAATCGCGTGTTGGCCATTGGGGAAGAGGCCAAGCGGATGATCGGGCGCACTCCGGGGAACATCGTGGCGATCCGCCCGTTGCGGGAGGGTGTGATTGCCGACTACGATGTGACGGAACGTATGTTGCGACACTTTATCGAGAAGGTGGTGGGCAAGAGCATTGTCTTTCGGCCCCGCATCATGATCTGTATTCCCTCCGGCGTCACCATGGTGGAGCAAAGGGCGGTGCAGGAAGCGGCGGAACAGGCGGGAGCGCGCAGCGTGCAGCTCATCGAGGAGCCGTTGGCGGCGGCTTTGGGAGCCGGCATTGATATTTCCGGGGCCTATGGTTCCATGGTGGTGGACATCGGCGGCGGTACCACGGACATCGCCGTGATCAGTCTCGGTGGCATCGTCAGGAGTGCCAGCCTGCGGGTGGCAGGGGATACCTTCGATACAGATATTATTGACTACGTGAAGCGGGAATTCAATATCATGATCGGCGAGCGGACGGCGGAGAACGTGAAGATGTCCGTAGGAGCGGCTTTTGCCGAAGCCCGTAGCGAGCTCATGGACATACGGGGAAGAGACATGCTCTCCGGTTTGCCTAAGAACATTTCCATCGCGACGGCGCAGGCTTCGGCGGCTATGGAGCCGTCCGTGAGACTTATCGTGGACTCCCTCAAGAAAGTGCTGGAGGATACGCCACCGGAGCTTGCGGCGGACATCATGGATCGGGGCATCATCCTCACGGGGGGCGGTGCCATGCTTTACGGTCTTGACGAGCTCATCCGCATGGAGACGGAGATCCCCACGGCGTTGGCGGAGGACGCCCTGTCCTGCGTTGCGATGGGTTGCGGCAAGGCACTGGATGCCTTCGGGAAGTTTGACGGCAAGGCCACCAATACGAAATTCAAGAGCTTTAGGGGCATGTGAGGAGCCTTCCCTTTTCCGTCGGAAGGTGAGTGTGCGATGTTGAGAGATCTGCCCTGCGGGGGGATTCGAATCTGAGGTGAAAAGACATGTGGCGTGGGCTTTACGCGGCGGCTTCGGGGATGATCACGGAGACGAAGCGCACGGATACGATATCCAACAATCTGGCGAATGCGGATACCACCGGGTTTAAGAGGGATGTGGCGGTGAGCAAGGAGTTTGAGCCAATGTTCATCCGGCGCATCAACGACTACGATCCCAGGACCAAGGTGACATCCTTCAAGGGGTTTTCCCTGAGCAACAGGCCCCCTCGGGTGGGAACCCTGGGAGTGGGGGCCGCTATCGCGGAGATTGCCGTGGATCGGGAACAGGGTGCCATGAAGACCACGGGGAACCCCTTGGACGTGGCCATCGCAGGGGACGGGTTCTTTGCGGTACAGACGGATCAAGGTGTCCGTTATACGCGGGACGGAGCCTTCTTTCGCTCCTCCGCAGGGGTGCTCCAGAACATGAAGGGACAGCCGGTCCTGAACGAGCAGGGACAGCCCATTACGCTCCCGGGGGATGCCGCTCATATCGCCATCGGTCCCCGGGGGGAGATTTCCGTGGGGGATCCCCAGAACAATTTGGAATATCAGCAGGTGGCAAGGCTCATGTTCGTGTCCTTCGGGCCGGATCGAAGGGCTATCCTCAAGCAGGGGGACAATCTTTGGAACCCGAGGGAGGGGGCCGTGCCCCAGCCCGCCGATGGAGAGATCCAGCAGGGCTGCCTTGAGGCATCGAACTCCAATGTGGTCACGGAGATGGTGGAACTCATCAACAATCAGCGCATTTATGAGGCGGGAGCCAAGGCTGTGACAACTCAGGATACCATGCTGGAGAAGGCCGTCACGGAGGTCGGCCGCGTGTCCTGATTTTCTCGTCGGCTGTGTGGATGGAAGGAGTCTGCACGTCCCAACGGAAAGGGCTTAAGTTTTTTCCCTTTCTTTACGATAATAAAAGACAGGAGTATACCATATCTTGTTTGGAGGAAATGCCTTATGATGAGATCCTTATGGTCATCGGCCTCGGGCATGATCGGCCAGCAGAAGCACATGGATGTTTTGTCCAACAACATAGCCAATGTGAATACCTATGGCGGGAAGAAGGTTCGGACGGAGTTTCAGGATTTGATTTACCAGAACCTTCGGGATGCCGGGGCGGACAGCGGCGCGGACTCCCAGTATCCCACGGGGCTTGCCATCGGCTTGGGCACGCGGGTTGCTGCCACCCAGCGCATCTTCGTCCAGGGGCCTCTCCAGACCACGGACAACCCCACGGACATCGGCATCCAGGGAGAGGGGTTCTTCCGCATCGAGTTGCCGGACGGTACCATCGGCTATACCCGCGACGGCACCTTTAAGCTGGATTCCAATCGCCGCATGGTGACGACGGACGGCTATCCCTTGGCGGACGGCATCACCATTGACGAGACGGCTCCCAACGACAGCATCGTCATCGCGGGGGACGGCCAGGTGTCCTGCACTCCCGCGGGAGGCGACCAGCAAGCCGTGGGACAGATCACACTGGCCCGCTTCGTGAACCCGTCGGGCCTTACGGCCATAGGAAAGAACCTCTTCATCGTCTCGGCGGCCTCCGGCGATCCCATTGAAGGGAATCCCGGGGAGGACGGCGCGGGGACGCTGACCCAAGGGACTTTGGAGATGTCCACGGTGCAGATCGTGGAGGAGATGGTGGAAATGATCATCGCCCAGCGGGCTTACGAGTCCAATTCAAAGGCGGTCATAACCTCCGATTCCATGCTGGAAGTCGCCAACGGACTGAAGCGTTGATGAGACGGAAGTCGATTTGTCTGGCCATTCTTTGCTTTTTGTGGAGTGGCTTTTTTTTCCTGCCCGGGGCCTACGCCGCCTACGGGCCGGGGCTCCAGATGGAGCGGTATCCCCAGAACATCCCGGAGGAGCAGTTTTCCGCGCTGTCGGAGGAAAAGCTGGAGGCCGTCCTGGAAGAGCAGGGGGAAACGCGAAGGCATGAGCTGAAGTTCCTGCGGGGTCCCCAGACCATGCACTGCCCTCCGGGGGAGATCACCTGCGAGGCGTCTCTTCCCAAGCAGATGCGCTACGGCGTCACGATCCCCGTTTACCTCGCGGTTTACATCGACGGGAAGTTTTATCGCAGAGCTACCTGCTATTACCGGGTTCTGGTCTATGACAAGGTGCTGGTGGCGGCTCGGGATCTTCCCCTGGAGCACAAGATCGAGGCGTCGGATGTGAGGTTGGAAGAGCGGGAGATCGAGAACCGGGCCGATGCGTATCTCACGGAGATCCCGGAGGCCATCGGACAGGTTCCCGCGAGGGTCATCAAGGAAGGAACTCCCATCACGGAGCGGATGCTGCAAAGCCCCATCGTCATGGAGGCGGGAGCCGCCATCACATTGGTCGCCAATCATAACGGCATACAGGCCAAGGCGGAGGGGGTTGCCATGCAGCGGGGCCGCATCGGAAAGGTCATCCGGGTGCGAAACGCGAAATCCCGCAAGGTGCTCCGGGGAAGGGTCCTGGATGCGTCCACCGTTGAGATCCTTTGAAGGTGCGAGAGGTGAAGGATATGAAGAAAATCGGCACCGCGCTGGCGGTTCTTATGGCCTGTTCCATAGCCATGGCTCCCATGGCGGGAGCGCAGTCCCTGTGGGGCGGCGACAGGGGCAATGACTGGGGGATTTTTGGGGATCGCAAGGCCCATGACGTGGGGGATATCCTGACCATTGTCATCAGCGAAAGGACCACTCTGGCGGCCCAGAAATCCACGACCAATGAAAAGAGCGGAAACCAAAACCTGGGAGCCGGCGTTGGGATCTTTGATTTCATCCGGGCGGCTTCCATCACCGGCTCCGATTCCTTTGAGGCCACGGGATCCGCCACGGATACGAACCGGGTGACGGGCAACATCACGGTCACGGTGGTGGAGAAGCAGCCCAACGGCAATCTGGTGGTGGAAGGCAAGCAGTCCATCTGGCAGAACAAGGACGAGCACAGGATCACCCTGCGGGGGGTGGTGCGGCCGGATGACGTGACGGCCGCCAACACGGTTCCCTCCACCAAGGTGGCCAATGCAATGGTCAGGTTCGACGGCAAGGGCCCGCTGAACGCAAAGCAGCGGCAGGGCATCCTGACCCAGATTTTCAATTTCCTG
>CAMIWP010000030.1 GCA_946402475.1 uncultured Selenomonadaceae bacterium | reverse complement strand
AGCAGCCACCTGCGGGCAGGACGGCTCCGGCCTTTGAAAAAAGGGAAACCTGCTGATCCCCCTCTGCTGGGACAAACCTTCATCCTAAGGATAAAAAAGGAGCCATGCACGCGCCTTGCAAGAGTGAACTGCAAGAATGCGTGCATGGCTCCTTTTTGGGGCCTTTCTGTTTTTCGGCAAAATACCCTCGTGAGCGTTCACTTCCGCCCCCGAGTCTCCCCGTCCTCAGCGAAGCTTTCTTTTCTTCTGCTTCCGATAACGCCAGTAGAGAACGGCAATAATGACGGCACAGACCAAAAGGAAGACGATGCTGGCCTCGTGACCGATTTCCGTGAGGATCTTCCAGCTCTCCCCGAGCATCATGCCCGCAAAGAGGAGCAGTGCCGTCCATGGCAGGGAGCCCGCGAAGGTCAGGATCAGGAAACGCTTCATATCCACATGGGCAAAGCCTGCCGGAAGGGATATGAAGGTTCTTACCACCGGCAACATACGGCTGAAGAACACGGCTTTGAGCCCGTATTTATCGAACCAGCGTTGGGCGATATCCACATGGGATTTTTTCACGAAAAAGTAATGCCCATACCGATCGACAAAGGAGCGTCCGCCCCTGTGTCCCACCACATAAGCAAAAACAGATCCCAGCATCCCTCCGATCATGCCCGCCGTCAATGCGCCGCCGAAGGTCATCTGTTCCGCAAATACAAGATACCCTGCAAAACCCAGGATGAGCTCGCTGGGAATGGGGATACAGGCATTCTCCATAGCCATGAGCAAAGCCACGGCAAAATATCCCCAGGAGGCGATGAAATCCAAAAAAATTTGGGAAAGCTGTTCCATATGCTCTTATTCTTCCTTTCCTTTTTACGCAAGTGCCATAATACCCCGCTCATGATATCACAGACCGTACCTTTGCGCTAGAATTTTTTTGCGCAAAGCAAAAGCAGTGGGCGCATCACACGCTCACTGCTCTTCATGATTTCCGTCAGACTTCCGTAGGCACCTCTTCCGTCGATTCTTCCGCATCAACGATGCGCAAGTTGCGATAACGGCTCATGCCGGTACCAGCAGGAATGAGCTTGCCAATAATGACATTCTCCTTGAGACCGATGAGGGGGTCCACCTTGCCCTTGATGGCAGCATCGGTGAGAACCCGCGTTGTCTCCTGGAAGGATGCCGCAGACAGGAAGGAATCCGTTGCCAGGGATGCCTTCGTGATGCCCAAGAGGATCGGCTTCGCCACGGCCGGCTCGCCGCCTCCCTCGATCGCCTCCGTATTGGCTGCCTCGAATGAATTGATGTCGATGTACTCCCCCGGCAGGAAACCCGTATCCCCGGACTCCTCAATCTTGACCTTGTGGAGCATCTGGCGTACCATGACCTCGATGTGCTTGTCGTTGATCTCGACACCCTGGGACTTGTAGACTTTTTGCACCTCATAGACCAAGTAACGCTGGGTCTCCCGAAGTCCGCAGACCTTGAGGATGTCATGGGGATTCACGGAACCCTCCGTGAGCTTGTCTCCCGGCTTCAGATGCTGATCCGGCTTGACCGCCATGCGGGCGCCGTAGGGAATGGCATACTCCCGGGACTCGCCCTCTGTGGGCACGATGGTCACCTTGCGCATGCCCTTGCCCGTATCCTCGATCTGAGCGGTTCCCTCGATCTCGGCGATGATGGCATGATGCTTTGGCTTCCGCGCCTCGAAAAGCTCCTCTACCCGGGGAAGACCCTGGGTGATATCGTCACCGGCTACGCCGCCGGTATGGAAAGTGCGCATGGTGAGCTGAGTGCCCGGCTCGCCGATGGACTGGGCGGCAATGATGCCCACGGCCTCGCCCACCTCAACCTCCGCCTGATTGGCAAGGTCGCGGCCATAACACTTGATACAAACGCCAAACTGGGACTTGCAGGTCAGCACGCTGCGGATGGACACGCGATCCCGTACCGCCGCAATCTTCTTCGCCAGATCTGCGTCAACGCTGTCATTCACGGAGGCAATCTTTTCCTTGGTCTTGGGATCAATGATATCCTCTGCGAGAACACGACCGAGGATACGATCCTCCAAGGATTCGATGACACCGTCACCTTCCTTGATGGCCTCCACCTCGATGCCCCTGACATTGTTGTCGCGAACCCGGAGTTCGGCGGCGTCGCTGGCAAGGATTGCCTCCATGAGTTCTTCCGTCAGTTTCTGCCCCTGAGCGACAATGACATTGCCCTCATTGTCCACCACATCTTTCGTGACTTCCTTGCCGGAGATCTCCTGCATCATGGTATCGTGGATCTTCTTCCGAGCAGACTTATCGGTCTCTCCCAGGGCAATGGCTTCCGTCACCATGGCGTTGCTCACCGCCGAATCGGAGGTGATGGAGGACCCTCTCACCATGATCTCCGTAATAGAGTGCTCACCGATGGTCATGAGCTCCTCATCGCCCAGAGTTGTGTCACGGGCCAAAAGGATTTCCCCCGTTTTCGGATCGCGGACATCGGCGGCCAGCAAGCGTCCCATGAGCATATCGTTGAGGATCTCCAGGGCATCAAAGGTGCTAGGCGCCAAACGGGCGCGCTCGCGGACAAGATTCACTGTGGAAACGTCACAATCATCCTCCCGCACGATGACATCCTGGGCCACATCCACGAGGCGACGGGTGAGATAACCCGAGTCGGCGGTGCGGAGAGCCGTATCCGCCAATCCCTTGCGGGCGCCGTGGGAAGAGATAAAGTAATCGGAAACGGACAGTCCCTCACGGAAATTCGCCGTGATGGGAAGGTCGATGATCTTGCCCGAAGGATCCGCCATGAGGCCGCGCATACCCGCCAATTGACGCATCTGCTGCTTGTTGCCTCGCGCCCCGGAGTCGGCCATCATAAAGATGGGATTGAACGCATCCATGTTGTCCATCATGGCGTCCGCCACATCATCGGTAGCCTTGTTCCAAAGGCTGATCACCTTTTTGTACCGCTCATCCTCGGTAATGAGACCGCGGACGAACTGATGCTCCACCTTGTTGACGATCTTTTGGGTCGCCTCGATGATGTCCTTCTTCTCCGGCGGCACGATAACGTCGGAGATGGCGACGGTCATGCCCGCAAGGCAGGCATAATGATACCCCAAGTTCTTGACGGTATCTATGACTTCTGCGGTTTTTGTGGCGCCGAAATGATTGAAGCAGTTGGCCACCAGCTTCCCGATTTCCTTCTTGTTCATCAGGATACCGAGGAACCACTCTCCCGTCTTCTTATCCTGACGATAGTAGCGAAGCTCCTCCGGGAGGATCTCGTTAAAGATCATGCGGCCCAGGGACGTACGAACCATGCCGTAGCTTTCCGTGCGGACCTTGATCTCCGCCTGGATATCCAGAGCATGCTCCTGATAGGCCAACAACGCCTCGTTGATGCCCGTGAGCACCTTGCCCTCACCTTTTGCTCCCGGACGAAGTGTGGTGAGGTAATAGGAACCAAGAACCATGTCCTGGGTCGGAACGATGATGGGCTTCCCATCCTTCGGAGCCAGAATGTGATTGGCTGCCAGCATGAGGATGCGGGCCTCCGTCTGAGCCTCTGCGGAAAGCGGCAGGTGAATGGCCATCTGATCGCCGTCGAAATCCGCATTATAGGCGGTACAGGCCAATGGGTGGAGCTTCAGGGCGCGGCCCTCGGTGAGGACCGGCTCAAACGCCTGGATCCCCAGGCGGTGAAGGGTCGGTGCACGGTTCAGGAGCACGGGATGCTCCTTGATGACATCTTCCAACACATCCCATACCTCGGGACGGGCACGCTCCACCATCCGCTTTGCCGACTTGATGTTATGGGCAACCCCGGAACTCACCAGTTTCTTCATGACAAAGGGCTTGAAGAGTTCCAGCGCCATTTCCTTGGGCAGACCGCACTGGTGCAGCTTCAGCTCGGGGCCTACGACAATAACGGAGCGACCAGAATAATCCACCCGCTTTCCCAGAAGGTTCTGGCGGAACCGTCCCTGTTTTCCCTTGAGCATATCGGAAAGGGACTTCAGCGGGCGATTGCCGGGACCGGTCACGGGACGCCCCCGGCGCCCGTTGTCGATGAGAGCATCCACTGCCTCCTGAAGCATGCGCTTCTCGTTGCGCACGATGATGTCCGGCGCACCCAGATCCAAGAGGCGTTTGAGCCGATTGTTGCGATTGATCACCCGGCGGTAAAGGTCGTTGAGATCTGAAGTGGCAAAGCGTCCGCCGTCCAGTTGTACCATAGGGCGGAGTTCCGGTGGAATCACCGGCACCACGTCCATGACCATCCATGCGGGGCTGTTGCCGGATTTGCGGAAGGCCTCCACCACCTCAAGCCGTCGAATGGCGCGTATCTTCTTCTGGGTGCTCAGGGAGTGAAGTTCTTTGCGGAGTTCCTCACTCATCTTATCGAGATCCAGTTCCTCCAGCAGATACTTGATGGCCTCAGCTCCCATGCCCACCTTGAACCCGTCGCCGTACTTCTCCCTGGCGGCGCGGTACTCGTTCTCCGTCAGGAGTTGCTTCTTCGCAAGGCCGGAGTCCTCTACCCCAGACGCATCGAGAACGATGTACGAAGCGAAGTACAACACCTTTTCCAAGGAACGGGGAGGCAGATCCAGAATGAGGCCCATGCGGCTCGGAATTCCCTTGAAATACCAGATATGAGATACGGGAGCTGCAAGCTCAATGTGGCCCATGCGCTCACGGCGCACTTTCGCGCGGGTCACCTCAACGCCGCAGCGATCGCAGACGACACCCTTGTAGCGGATGCGCTTGTACTTGCCGCAGTGGCACTCCCAGTCCCGGGTGGGGCCGAAGATGCGCTCGCAGAAAAGGCCGTCCCGCTCCGGCTTCAAGGTGCGATAATTGATGGTCTCGGGCTTCTTCACCTCGCCATAGGACCACTCACGGATCTTGTCCGGCGATGCCAGCCCGATGCGCATTGAATCAAACTTGTTTACATCCAACAAAGAGATGACACTCCCTTCTCTCATTCGTTGTCATCGATGATATCCTCTGCCTCCTCCGAAAACTCGGGCATTTCCCCCAGATCGGCTATGATGTCGTCGCCGTTGTCCTCCATGACGGCATCCGAGGCATCCGCATCATAGGTTGCCTCGCTGGTGGTCTTCTGGGCCGCTCCTTCCTTTTCGGGATCAACGCCTCCCACATCCAAGTCGAGATTCTTTGCCTTTTCACTGATATCGTCATCATCATCTTCGTCCTGAATGGTGATTTCCTTGGCATCCTCGGAAAGTACCTTGATGTCAAGGCCGATGGACTGAAGTTCCTTGATGAGCACCTTAAAGGATTCGGGAATGCCCGGCTCCGGAATGTTCTCACCCTTGACGATGGCCTCGTATGCCTTGACGCGCCCCACCACATCATCGGACTTCACGGTGAGGATTTCCTGCAGGGTATAGGCAGCGCCATAGGCCTCCAAGGCCCAGACTTCCATCTCGCCGAAGCGCTGCCCGCCGAATTGCGCCTTGCCGCCCAAGGGCTGCTGAGTGACAAGAGAGTAGGGGCCCGTAGAACGGGCGTGGATCTTGTCATCCACGAAGTGATGGAGCTTCAGCATGTAAACGCAACCCACGGTAACATCATTCTCAAAGGGTTCCCCCGTGCGACCGTCGTAAAGGATCGTCTTGCCGTTGGCGGGAAGGTTGGCCGCCTTGATGGTGCCGAAGACATCGTCGTCGCTCGCCCCGTCAAAGACCGGTGTGGCGATGTGAAGCCCCGCCACGTCCGGCTTCGGCATCCCGTTTTTATCGAAATCGTATCCGGCTTCCCGCAGACGGGACTCCACCGTGGGATCCCCGTCCTTAATCTGCTGCCCCAACACTCGCACGGCCATGCCGAGATGGGTCTCCAACACCTGCCCGATGTTCATGCGGGAGGGAACGCCCAAAGGATTCAGAACGATGTCCACCGGCGTCCCATCTGGCAGGAAAGGCATATCCTCCTGTCGCATGATGCGGGAGACAACACCCTTGTTTCCGTGACGTCCCGACATCTTGTCCCCCACGGAGATCTTTCTCTTCTGCGCGATGTATACCCGCACGAGGTTATTGACCCCCGGCGGAAGCTCGTCATTGTTTTCGCGGCTGAAGATCTTCACGTCCACAATCTTCCCCGCCTCGCCGTGGGGAACCCGCAGGGAGGTATCCCTGACCTCGCGGGCCTTCTCTCCGAAAATCGCCCGCAGAAGGCGCTCCTCAGCCGTGAGCTCCGTCTCTCCCTTTGGCGTAACCTTGCCCACGAGGATATCGCCGGGACGCACGTCGGCGCCGATGGAGATGATGCCAGACTCATCCAGATCCTTCAAAGCATCCTCCGCCACATTCGGGATATCCCGCGTGATCTCTTCCGGGCCCAGTTTTGTGTCCCGGGCGTCGCACTCGTACTCTTCAATGTGGATGGAAGTGTAGAGATCACGCTTCACCAGATTCTCGGAAAGCAGGATGGCATCCTCGTAGTTGTAGCCTTCCCATGGCATATAGGCCACCAGGATATTGTAGCCCAGTGCCAGTTCCCCGTGATCCGTTGCCGGGCCGTCAGCGATGGGCTGCTTCTCATCCACATGGTCGCCTTTGTAGACGATGGGAACCTGATTTATGCAAGTACCCTGATTGGAACGCAGATACTTCTGCAATTTATAGGTATCCAGTTCCCCCTTCTTCGTGCGAATCTGTATCCGATCCGCAGTTACATTCTCCACCACGCCTTCCCGCTTTGCCAGCACCATGACACCGGAGTCGCAAGCGGCCTTATACTCCATGCCGGTTCCCACCAGCGGAGCCTGCGTGCGGAGAAGGGGCACCGCCTGGCGCTGCATGTTTGCCCCCATGAGAGCGCGGTTTGCGTCATCGTTTTCCAAGAAGGGAATCATGGCCGTAGCAATGGAGAATACCTGCCGCGGGGAAACGTCCATGTAGTCTACCCTTTCCCTGCGGACAAGGCTTGTCTCTTCGTTGTGGCGCGCCGTGACACGCTCGTTTACAAACCACTCATTTTCATCCAGGGGTTCGTTGGCCTGGGCGATGACGTGCTCATCCTCCTCGTCCGCCGTGAGATAACGGCACTCATCCGTCACGCAATGGGTCTCTTTGTCCACCCGACGATAGGGTGTCTCCATGAAACCGAACTGGTTCACCCTGGCATAGTTGGCCAAGGAACCGATGAGGCCGATGTTCGGCCCTTCCGGGGATTCCACCGGACACATGCGGCCGTAATGGGAGTTGTGAACGTCGCGAACCTCAAACCCTGCCCGCTCACGGGAAAGGCCTCCCGGTCCCAAGGCGGACAACCTGCGCTTATGTGTGAGCTCCGAGAGCGGATTATGCTGATCCATGAACTGGGAGAGCTGGGAAGATCCAAAGAACTCCTTGATGGCTGCCACCACGGGACGAATATTGATGAGGGCCTGCGGGGTGATGACATCCACGTCCTGAATGGTCATGCGCTCTCGCACGACCCGCTCCATGCGGGAAAGTCCGATGCGGAACTGGTTTTGGAGAAGCTCTCCCACAGCGCGCACACGACGATTGCCCAAATGGTCGATGTCATCCGTGCTCCCCACCTCGTCCATAAGGTTCAGTAAATAGCTGATCGAGGCAAGGATATCGTTTTTCGTAATGGTTCTATCGTGAATATCAAGAGTGGGAGAACACAGGAGCTTTATGCGGCCCCCTTCTTTTTTTTGCAGGTAGAGGATCACCAGATCGCCCTCTCCGAAGATCTTCTTTTCCTGCTCCGCATCCACGGCGTCCAGCATTTGCTCCGTAACGACCTCCCCCGAAGGGATAACGATCTCTCCCGTTTCCTTGTCCACCACCGGCTCCGCAAGGACACGGCCGAGAATCCGGCGCCTCCAGCCCAACTTCTTGGTGAGCTTGTAACGTCCCACCACGGCCAGATCATAACGCTTGGGATCGAAGAAGAGCCCTTCCAAAAGCTGCTGGGCATTGTCCACCGTGGGCGGCTCCCCCGGACGCAAGCGGCGGTAGATCTCCAGCAAGGCATCTTCCCTGGTGGTGATATTGCTATCGTGATCCATGGTGAGCCGCATCCTCGGATCCTCTCCGAAGAGTTCGTCGATCTCTTCGTTGGTGCTGATCCCGAGGGCACGTATGAAATAGGTCACAGGCATCTTCCGGGTGCGATCGATGCGCACGGAAACGATGTCGTTGGCATCCGTCTCCAGTTCGATCCACGCACCCCGATTTGGGATCACCGTTGCGCTGTAGAGTTTCTTTCCCGTGGGGTCGATGGTCTCGCCGTAATAGGCTCCGGGGGAACGCACCAACTGGCTGACAATGACGCGCTCTGCGCCGTTGATGATGAAGGTCCCCGTATCCGTCATGAGGGGAAAATCTCCCATGAAGACTTCCTGCTCCTTGATCTCGCCGGTTTCACGATTGATGAGGCGCACATTTACGCGAAGGGGCGCAGCCAGGGTCACATCCCTCTCTTTGCACTCGTCCAGAGCATATTTGGGTTCCCCAAGGGAAAAGCTCTCAAAGGAAAGAACAAGATTGCCCGTGAAGTCCGAAATCGGGGAAATGTCATGGAAGATCTCTTCCAATCCTTCATCCAGGAACCACTGATATGAGTTTCGCTGAATGTCCAGAAGATGCGGCATCTCCATGACATCCTTGATTCGCGCATAGCTATACCTGGTTCTTTTGCCCACCGGCACAGGATTAAACATTAAATCCTTCA
>CAMIWP010000029.1 GCA_946402475.1 uncultured Selenomonadaceae bacterium | reverse complement strand
GTCAGGACGATCTCCCCCTGCCGATAGGAAGCTATCTTGGAGAAATTCACCAAGTAACACCGATGGCAACGATAGAATTCTTTCCCAAAGGCAATCTCCAACTCCCCCATTTTTCCCCGTACTTCATAGATTCCATCGGAGACATGAATCACAACCTTTTTGTTGTTGCTTTCCACATAGAAGACATCCCGCAAGAATACCTTTTTTGTATGATCGGAAAGTTTAAGGAGGACATATCCATCCTCCTGTCTCTCCATGAATTCGATCTCCTTCCATGCTCGCTCCAATATCCGATGAAACTTTTCCGGTTTCACCGGTTTCAGAAGATAATGAAATGCCTGCACGTCAAAGGCTTCTTCCATGGGCTCGCGGAATCCTGTCACGAAAATGATCACACTTCTGAAAATTCCCTGCTCTTCTTGCTCTTCACGGATGGCGTGGGCTAGTTCCATTCCGCAAATCCCTTTAATATCCAAAAAATAGATGTGGAATCCCATTCCCGCCCGAAGCAATTCTTCCGAAGATGAAAATATCCTCACCAGTGCATCCGGCCGCCGATCCACAATCAGTTGTTCGATATCCCTGCAAACTTCCACATCGCTGTCACAGACAGCAATTCTTACCTCCACGAAAATTCTCCCCTATTGACGCTACAGCAACTGCAGCAAATAAAAATTCTCTTATACTCGCAAAAGAAAACGTATCCCTGTTTGCCAGAAATCGTTCTATATACTCTATATCGACGATAGGAAGAGAAAATTAATCCACTTTGCGTGAACCACCTTATTTTCGGCGTGAACGGCCCAATGCCCATACCTACTTTCACATTTTTCTCATTCAAGCCTCGTAGCCTCGCAAATTACGGCATATGATCCGTGTCCGGATATTACTGGGTTGGAAGGGTATCTGCACATTTGCGATCAAAAGGAACGTGATGCAGCACGAGGTTCGGATTGTTGTCAGTGATCCAGCCCAGTGCCCATTCATTGTTCACCAGCAACACGGGATTTCCATTCCGGTCATAGACGAACATGCCCCGATCCGCTCCCCGCAGATCAGCGGGAAGCACCTCCCTTCCGTCTTCCCATGCCATCCATCTGGCCACCTCAAAGGGCTGCATCTGGAGGATGATGTCCACATTGTACTCATTCTTCAGGCGATATTCCAACACCTCGAACTGCAGGGTTCCCACGGTTCCCACGATGTAGGACTCCGTCCCCGCACCGGCCTGGCGGAAAAGCTGGATCGCTCCCTCCTGGGTGAGTTGCTCGATCCCTTTGACAAACTGCTTTCGCTTCATGGTATCCTTTGCCTGCACCCGGGCGAATTTCTCCGGGGGAAACACGGGAAATGCCTCAAAGTCGAACTTATGGCTCTCGTCGCAGATGGTGTCTCCAATGCCAAAGACTCCAGGATCAAAGAGTCCCACGATGTCTCCCGGCCACGCCTCGTCAATGATCTGCCGATCCTGAGCAAGAAACTGTTGGGGTTGAGCCAGACGGAGCACCTTGCCCGACTTGTTGTGGTAGACGTCCATGTTTCGCTCAAACTTGCCGGAGCAAACGCGGATGAAAGCCAGCCGATCTCGATGAGCTGGATTCATATTCGCTTGTATCTTGAATACAAAGGCGGAGAATTTCTCGTCCCAGGGCTGGATGACTCCATCCGATGATCGTCTTGGAGCAGGAGGAGGCGCAAGGCGAATGTATTCCTCCAGAAAATTTTTCACGCCGAAATTCGTCATGGCAGAACCAAAGAACATGGGGGTGAGCTCCCCCGCTTCCACTTTTGGAAGGTCAAACCCTTCCCCCGCCTCGTCCAGCAGACTGATGTCATCCGTGAGCGTCTCGAAAGCATCCTTCCCGATCCGCGCCTTCATGGCAGGATCTTCCACGGAAAAAATCTCCGAAACTCTCTCCTCCTGACCGTGAGTAACATCCTCTGCAAAGAGCTCCACATTGCCCTCGCGGCGGTGATAGACCCCCATGTACTTTCCGTCCACACCGATAGGCCAGTTCATAGGATAGGAGCGAATGCCAAGGACCTGCTCGATTTCATCCATCAAATCCAAGGGAGCCTTGCCGAAACGATCCAGCTTGTTCACAAAGGTAAAAATCGGAATCCCTCTCTGCTTGCAGACCTTGAAGAGCTTCTTCGTCTGGGCCTCGACGCCCTTGGCAACATCGATGATCATGACGGCGCTATCCACAGCCATGAGCGTCCGATAGGTATCCTCGCTGAAATCCTGATGCCCCGGCGTGTCCAAGATATTGATGCGGCATCCGTCGTAATCGAACTGCAGCACTGAGGATGTGACCGATATCCCGCGCTGCTTCTCGATCTCCATCCAGTCGGACACCGCATGACGCTGGGTCTTTCTGGACTTGATGGATCCCGCGAGATGTATGGCTCCGCCGTAAAGCAGAAGTTTTTCCGTCAGGGTCGTCTTTCCCGCATCCGGATGGGAAATGATGGCAAAGGTTCGCCGCTTCTTTATCTCTTTGCTGAGTTCCTCTTTTGTCACTGGCAAAATGAATCAATCTCCTTTCTGCAATCTCGTTAGATCCTGAAGACAATCCCCCTCCGACGGAAAAACTCCGCCAACGGCCACCAAATGAGACACCACAGAAATGCGTAGAGGGCGGCGCTGAACGCCTCGCTGACCGTCCCCCGGAGCGTCTGCTGCCATATCCAGGGATATGCGGGAACAATCCCATCGGGAGAGGGAAGCGTCCAAAGAAAGATCATCCCCGCATTCGTGGCAAGGTAAAAGAAGATGGGGTTCCGCCCAAAGGCGCAAAAAGGACGAAAAAGATTCTTCACAGAGGGCAGCGTCCCGAGGGCTAGCGAGCATGCAGCCAGCGCCAGCATGTCCGCGCCCGCGTTCAGCAGGGCATAGGGGGAAGTCCAAAGGGGCTTGCTGATGGGATCGATGGCGCTCCATCCCGCTCCGGCGAGAAGCAGCACCCCCCCTCCCAAGAGGAGACCCCCATCCCTATGCTCTGCCAGCAAGCGCCCTCCCAACACGCCAAAGAGCATGGAGGCCGTCCCGGCGACGGTGCCGTAAAGCCCCTCCGGATCAAAAGGCATCCCGTTATGGGAATAGACATGATCCGCCCCCGGAAAGATCAGGTCAAGCGCCTGGCTGATGTTCCCCGCCTGCCGGAAAGGCTCTTCCGGCGCGTAGAAATGAAAACCTGCGGAAGATATGCCGAGCAGGAAGAAGGCGGTGAGAAGGAGGTATCGCTCCTTCTTCAAGAGGAGAAGGAGCACCATCCCCGCCATGTAGATGAGAGCCAGCCGTTGCAACACACCGAAAACCCTTCCGTGGGAAACCGCCTGGTCGTAGAAGGCCGCCGCCCCGTAGCCGTCCACCAGCAGCCATGCGAACAACCCGTAGAGCCCGTTAAACAAAACCCCTAAGAAAAAGAGCAGGATCCCCCGTCGCAGGATCTTCCCGCTCCATTCCCGCCACCCATAATGCGGCTTTCTCCCGACGGAAAAGGCCGCAGAAGCTCCCATGGAAAAGACGAACCCCGGGAAGGCCAAATCCGCAATGGTGAGGCCCTCCCAAGGAGAATGCACCAGTATGGGGTAGATGGCTTGAAAATCCGGCGGCGCGTCCACAAGCATCATAGTGAAAATCATCAGGCCCCGGAACACATCCAAAGACGCATTCCGTTGCGCCGCCCCGTCATTTCTTTCCATCTCTATCTTCCCGGATTCCATCCACATAATCCAGCACTTCATCCACAAAGGCCCTGGCTGCCTTGTCCGAGATCAGGGCCTTTTTCTCGTTGCGCTGTATCTCCCTGCGTTTTTTCTTCAAGTCATCGTAAAGATCTGCAGCCACCTTCTCCTGACCCGGCTTCATGTTCCTCAGGAGATCCAGCGCACATCCGTCGGCCTCCGCGATCCGCTTCATCTGCTGAAGCTGGGGACGGCACTCCCTGAGCTTCTCCTCGGGAAGGCGCCGGAGAAGTCTGTCCGATGCCCGATAGATCTCCATCACCTGATCTCTCACTCTTCCCCAATTCTTCTCCGCATGCGCCCCCTTGGGCCATGAAGCCCAAAGATCATCCATCGCGGAGCGAAGTTTCTCCCCGTCGGGTCTTCCCACGTTTGCCCAGTTGTTTTCCAGATGCTGGGATTGCGCCGCAAAGACCTTCATGGCGCCGGAGAGCTTTCCATATTGTTCCTCTATGGCCCTCTCCCAGGATGCCTGAGGGTTGTAACCCTCGGGATCCCTGGCGTAGTCCGCCCCCGTGGCCAAGGCGATCTTCGACAGCTGCTCATATTTCATGGGATTGAAGAAGATCGCCGGCACATTTCCCTGCCGGGGCAGATTCTCCACGGGACCCAAGGCCAGCTTTGCCTCCATGTAATCCGTCACGGGATAATTCCACCAGATCCCAAGCTCTCTGCCGCAGATTTGGTTTGCCTGGGCCAGCTGCTCCTCCGTAATCCCCTGGCATACGACCCCGTCCCCGGTGTAAAGCACCAAAATGTCATCCTTGAGACCTTTGGAAAACTCTGCCGTATACGTCTTGACATTTCCCTTTTCGTCCACCATGTTCTTTCGATAGTACTCCGTGGGAACCGTAATGAGGGGAGAAACATCCCCATGGCTCTTGACGAAATTATCCTCCAGCCAGTCCAGCAACTCGGCCTGTCCCTTCCCTTCAAGTTCATTGATATCATCGAAAAATACGGCGAAGTCCCGGACGCCGATGCCGTAAAGGGCTTCCATTTTCTCCCTGAGAATTCTCCTGTCCCGGCTTCCCTTGAGGATGGTATAGTGGAGATCCAATCCCGGCGAAACGGCAAAGATGAACTTCACCCGGTGCTCCTTCGCCGTCTTCACCAAATCGGCAAGCTCTTTCAATTTCTTTTTGGGGTAAGGCTCCCGCCACTTCGCCCTGTGATAGGGATCATCCTTGGGAGCGTAGAGATAGGCGTTCAGTCCGTGCTCCCCGCAGAATTTCAAAAGATCTGCCCGATCCTTCATGGTCCAGGGCGTTCCGTAAAACCCCTCCACGACTCCCCGTATGGGAATCGGTGCCGCCCAGGCAGCGGCGGGCAAAAAAATCGACAACAGAAGCGCCGCCGTCACCGTTTTCCAGTAACCCATCTTCATCATTCCTCCGCTAAATCTTTCCTGCCGTAGCGCCGTAGATTGCAAATTCGCTTTCTCCGTCCAGACCGAGAGCTGCGTTGAGCTCTTCATCAAAAAAAGCTCCGACGGCGCAGACACCGATATTTATGGTCTGCGCGGCCAAATACAGATTCTCGCAGACGTGGCCCGCGTCCAAAAAGAGATAGCGATAGCCGCGAGGGCCGAATTTCGCGGTCATGCGCCCGGAAACCGCCGTCCATAAAAATGTCACGGCGCTGTTTTTCACCATGTTCGCTGCCTTGAACCCCGCGAGGAACGCCTCCTCCACATCCTCTCTCGCCGCCTCGAAAAGCAGGGCATGCTCCAAGGGGAGAAAACGATACCGTCCGGGGACAAGCCCCCGGACCCTTTGCACGTAGAGATAGGTTTCCAAGGCATGGCGTCCGCCGGCGGAAGGTACATTTCGCCGACTGTCCCCGTTAGGAAAAGTCATCTTGACTCCCTGGGTACACCAGAGAAGATAGGACAGTTCTTCCATGGAGAGTTCCTCCTCAAGATACTGTCGCACGGTGGAACGAAGTTCCACCACCTCAAGGAAATTGACGTGCCTGTCGGGGAGGAGCCCCGGTTCCGGCAAGGAAAAGACTTTTCCTCCCGCGGGAACCGGCTTTGCCGACCATCCTTCCGCCTGCTGGACAGACGCCGCCCCTGGCTTCAGCGCGGTTGCTTCCAGGAACTGCCGGGGAATGCTCTTTTCTGTCATATCCTTCCTCCTTATACTACTCCCCGTTAGAAATTTTATTTCTTACGGGGAGCTTTAATCAAAGACTAGTATTACATATCCGGGCGATCACCGGTCTTTCCCGTGAACTTGTGATAACTTCCTCCCTTGCGGCGGCTCATGAGTTCCTCGAGAAGCTCCTCGGGAGAGAGGTTATGGAAGGCAAGAAGGACTAGACAGTGATACCAGAGATCTCCCATCTCGTAGAGCACATCCTGCTTGCTCATATTCTTGGAGGCGATCACCGTCTCCACGGCTTCCTCCCCCAACTTCTTCAGGATCTTGTCCTGCCCCTTCTCAAAGAGGTAGTTCGTGTAGGAACCCTCCACGGGATGAAGGCGGCGATCCTGTATGACATGGTAGAGATCGTTGAGCACCTCCACCAAGGCGGTCTTCGGCGCCTCCGGCAGAATCGCCACATCCTTTCCCGAAGCGCCCATCCTGCGTCCGCTGAAGCAGGAATAGGTGCCCGTATGGCAAGCCACCCCTGTCTGATGAACCTTCACCAGCAAGGTATCCCCGTCGCAGTCATAGGAAATCTCCCTGACCTCCTGCACGTTGCCGGAGGTTTCGCCCTTCTGCCAGAGCTTTTCGCGGCTGCGGCTGTAGAACCAGGTATATCCCGTCTCAATGGTCTTCTTCAAGGATTCCTCGTTCATATAGGCCAGCATGAGCACCTGGCCGCTTTCCTCCTGGATGATGGCGGGAACAAGTCCCCGCTCGTCGAATTTCACCATAGAAATGTCCTGAATATCCATTAGAATCTTACCTCCACTCCACGAGATTTCAAGTAGTTCTTTACTTCCCTGACCGTGAACTGTCCGTAATGAAACACGGATGCCGCAAGAACGGCATCCGCCTTTCCCAGCGTAAGAACATCGTAGAAATGCTCCAAGGTCCCCGCGCCGCCGGAGGCGATGACGGGTACATCGACGGCTTCCGACACGGCGCGCGTCAGGGGAATATCATAGCCGTCCTTTGTTCCGTCGGCATCCATGCTCGTCAGCAGGATCTCTCCCGCCCCCAGTTCCACGCCGCGTTTCACCCATTCCAGACAATCCATGCCCGTGGGCGTGCGACCCCCGTTGATGCAAACCTCCCAACGGTTCTCGCCCTTTCGTCGAGCGTCCACGGCAAGGACAACGCATTGTCTGCCGAAGTGCTCCGCCCCTCGGCGGATGATATCCGGATCCTTGACCGCCGCAGTATTCAGCGAGGTCTTGTCCGCCCCCGCCTTCAGCATGACCCGCATATCCTCCGCGCTGCGTATGCCGCCTCCCACGGTGAAGGGGATGAACACCTTGGAGGCGCAGTCTCGGGCCACCTGCACCATGGTGTTGCGCTTCTCATGGGAGGCCGTGATGTCGAGAAAGACCAATTCGTCGCAGCGTTCCCGATCATAGCGCTCGGCCAGTTCCACCGGATCCCCGGCATCCCTGAGTCCGACGAAGTTCGTTCCCTTTACCACCCGGCCATCCTTCACGTCAAGGCAGGGAATGATGCGTTTTGTATGCATAGAGCTCCTCCCCTCGAAATCAACCGGCAATCTCTATGGCTTCCCTGAGATCGAGGGCGCCCGCATAGATAGACTTTCCCAAAATGACGCCCTCAATGCCGTCCTTTTCACATGCCTTGAGGCGGCGGATATCCTCCGAGGACTTCACGCCCCCGGAGGCGACGACCCGCAACCCGGTGGCCCTGGCCAAGGACGCCGTGGCCTCCACATTGACCCCCGAAAGAGTTCCGTCCCGGGAAATATCCGTGTAAATGATGGTCCTGACCCCCGCCTCGGCCATTCGCTTCGCCAATTCCTCCGCCTTCACACCGCCGGAAACGCCCCAGCCGTCCACGGCCACGATGCCCTCTCTGGCGTCAATCCCGACCACAACGCGCTCCCCTCCGTATTCGGCGCAGGCGACCCTGACCAGTTCCGGATCCCTCACGGCAACGGAACCGAGAATGACGCGACGGATCCCGAGGGAAAGAATCCCCTCTATGTCTTTCATGGTGCGAATCCCGCCTCCCAGTTCCGCCGGGATGCTTATGGCCGACAGAATCTCCCGGACAGCGGAGAGGTTTTGAGGCTCTCCTGCCCGAGCGCCGTCAAGATCCACCAGATGAAGAAACTCCGCCCCCTGAGACTGCCATTTTTTTGCCATTTCCCAAGGATGATCGGAAAACACCGTCTCCCTGTCGAAATCCCCCTTGAAAAGTCGCACGCATTTGCCGCCTCGAATGTCGATCGCAGGAAATACAATCATGGGATGCCTCCTAACCCTCGATGAAATTCTTCAGTATCCTCAGCCCGACATCTCCGGATTTCTCGGGATGGAACTGGGTCGCCAGCACGTTGCCGTCGGCAACGGATGCCGTGAGCCTGCCGCCGTAAGATGCCGCGGCCGTGACAATGGAAGCATCCTCCGGGACCGCATGGTAGCTGTGGACGAAATATACATAGGGATGCTCTTCCAATCCGGCAAACAGCCCCTCTCCCGGCTCTGCCACATCGAGGGAGTTCCAACCCATGTGAGGGATCTTGAGCCCGGGGGCCTGAATCTTCCTCACCATGCCGGGAAGGATCCCCAACCCCTCCACATCCGGGGATTCCTCGCTGCCGCGGAACAGGATCTGCAAGCCCACGCAAATGCCCAGCAGGGGCTTTCCCCCTTCGATTTCTTCCTTCAGCACGGGGATCAGCCCCGTAGCCTCCAGATTCCTCATGCAGTCCCCAAAGGCGCCCACCCCGGGCAACAGTATCCTCTCCGCCTCCCGCAGGTCAGCCGCCTCATCCGTCACTTTCACGTCAGCGCCCACGGCAGAAAGGGCCTTGGACACGCTGAAGAGGTTTCCCACACCGTAGTCAAGAACAGCAATCATCCGCTTCCCTCCGTCCCTGTCACAACATGCCCTTGGTGGAGGGCACGCCCCGAACCCTCGGATCTTTTTCCGCCGCAATGCGCAGCGCGTGC
>CAMIWP010000028.1 GCA_946402475.1 uncultured Selenomonadaceae bacterium | reverse complement strand
TCTGGAACTGTTGATCGTTGCGGGGATTGCCTTTCTGCTGATGATGAGCGCCGCAACGGTGGGGCGAAAATTTTTGCTGGAGGCTATCGTGGAGTATGAGACGGCCTGTCTTGTCAGCGATCTGCGTTGGGCTCAGCAGCATAACAGAACCGCCGCCTATCACTGTGCTCACTTTTCCGCTGCTCGCCCGGTCTCCGCAGATGATTACAGGGTTAGAGTTCGAACCGGCGGATATGAGGTTTCTGGCTATGGCTTCAACAGTTTCCATGGTTGGGAGCATGCATGTCATTCGTCGGTTTTCCTGAGCCCGCCGATCCGCACGGGGACGGTGTTCTTTCAGGAGGGCGGAGATGCCAGGACACCCATGACCATCATGGTATACTCTGCCTTGGGAGGGATCGGTGCCAGCCGATCTGTCATCATTGACGCTGCCGGGCGTATACGAGTGGATAGGAGCCCGCCATGAAACTTTGGAAGGATGACAGGGGATTTTTCATGATAGAGGCATTGCTCATGAGTTTCCTCCTCATGGCATTGTCCGGAGTTTTTGCCATGTACCGGCTGTCGGGAAGGATGCTTGCCGACAATCGAGCCCATGTGGCAGCAGTATTTCTTGCCCAGGAGGAGATGGCCTATGTCATGGAACGAGGGAGCAAAGGGCAACTTCGCTCGGGGAAATTGCAATGGCTGGGGGCGGATGGAGCAAGCTCCCTTAACGGTAAAGAATACGAAGCCTGTGCGGATATTGTCGCAACGGATGAGGAGGGGTTTTACCGTGCACAAGTCATGGTGGCATGGGAGCAGAACGGGAGGAAGCGGCAAGTTGTGTTCGAACGACTGGTGAGCAATGTCGAGGCAAGGGGGAGCCATGAATGAGCGAGGATATGTTCTCATAGAAGCCCTGCTGTCCATTCCTGTTCTTCTGTTTCTGCTGTCGGCTCTCGGGGCATCCGTTCTTTGGTCCTTTAAGGCATTGAGCTGGCAAAAGGATGATTGGGAGATGCAGCAGGAGTTGCATTATGTGATGGAGCGGATCACAGAGGATGCCAACCGGGCAGAATATGCGGAGATCAAGCACGGCAAGCAAGGGGATCAGATATCACTCTGCTACAGGCGCGGCCTTTCTCAGCAGGATCTGGAGAAGAAGTCTCGGGAATACGTTCTCTACGGGAAGCAGGAGTCGGAGAAATATGGAGAGGGAAGAATCTTTTCGAAGAGCATTTCCATGCCCATGACTGGCGACAGCCTTTTGGGGAGAGTGAACATCACGGAATTCAGATGCAGCATGGAAACGCCTCATATCCTGCGGGTTCGGCTGACGGGGAAGAGTTTTTTGACAAAGCATGAATTTTCCTTGGAAACAGCGGTTTTTATGAGAGGACAGGAGTGAGATGAAAAGCGTTTTGGCAGAGGAGCGGGGAGGCGTCTCCTTTTTTGCGCTTTGCTTTCTTTGCGCTTCTGTGCTGATGGCTGCAGGCTTGATGTACATGGCAAGGCAGGGAGAAGATATGATCCGTCAGTATGAACGGGAAGTCCAGTTGCGTTTCGATGCGGAGGGATTTTTGGAGCGGGGGGTGGCGGAGATTGAGAACCAGGGTTTGAAGGCAGAAGAAAAACTTCCTCCGGGCAGGGAAGTTCTCTGGGAAGAAGAGGAGAATCCGCGGGGGATACGTCTCAAGCTTACGGCAAAACGGCGGGACACGGGGATTCTTCTCATATCCGTGGCAGAGGATCCAAGGGGAGGAGTCACATGTTTCAAGACAGTGCAGGGGTTCCTGGAACGACAGGAGCAGGGATATACATGGAAGTGTTGGCTGCATTGAAAGAAATTTTCTGGAAGATGCCGAAGAGCAGCATCGGCATTTGCAAGGAAGGAGAGAAGATCTTTCTCGCGCGATTGGAGCGAATGGGAGAAGAATGGAAAATATCTGCGACGGAGGAGCTTTCTTTTTCCCCGAAGGGGGAGGAAGAAGCCGGAGCCGTGGCGGATGCGGTTCGGATGCACTGCGCGAGACGCGGATGGTCGATGGAAATTCTGTCGTTGTGTCTTTCGGAAGATCGCCTATTCCGGGAGATCGTCAGTCTGCCAGAGTTGGAGGAGCCGGATCTGCCGGAGGCGATTCACTGGGAGATCGAGGGGCGGGAAATCTTTGGGGAGAAGGGATTTCGCACGGCGTTTGGAAGGACGGGAGAAGGCAAGAATGACTATTGGGTGGCGGCAGTGGAGGAAGGGGAGGAAGAAGGTTGGGAATACGCGTGGAGGGAAAGAGATATGGAGCTCTCCTGCGTTGTTGCCATGCCGCCGACCCGAGATCCCGTAGAATGGGAAGAAGAGGGATTGTCTTTTGATGGTGGCAGGGGGAAGCTCGGGGAGCGCCTTCCCGACGTCGAGACAAGTCCTTCTGCCATGGCTGCTCTATATGCAGCCATGGTGGGGGCGGGGATTTTTCGCGGTTTGCGCGGCTCTTGTTTTTCCAAGGGGAAGGAGGACCCTCCTTGGGACTGGAAGGCTTTATGCCTTGCCGTCGGGAGTGTTGCCTTGGTCTGTCTCTGCCTCATGGTCGGCTCGGATCTGTGGCGGCTTCATGCGGCAAGAGAAGATCATCTGGAAGCCCATAGGGAGCTTCTGCTCCTGGGAAAGGAGCAGAAGCGAAAGGACCTTTTGGAGAAGAGCATGCAAGAAACGGAACGCCGAGATTCCGTCCTGGCTGTTCTTTCGAAGGAAAATTTCCCTTGGTACAGCTTGTTGGTTCATTTCGGTACCATGACGGTGGAAGGCGTCTGTATCAAGGACATTGCCCTTTCCGAGGAAAATATTCTGAGCATTGAGGGCGAAGCCGTTACCTTTGATGCCTTGGCGGAATTTTTGAAAAAATTCGAGGGGGACAGGGATTTCTTTTCTGCAGCGCCTCTTCTGGAAAATGCAACGACAGGGGAGAAGAGCAAACCGGGGGAAATGGTGCAATTTTCTTTGCGGCTGGAATTGTAGCAAGGTAGACGGTTTTGAGGGAGGAATGATGCGGATGCGAGTGCCCGGGGGAAAGGAGGCATTTGCTTTCGTCTGCTGCGCCTGCGTTTGGATTCTGACGGGGTACCATCTTTTTTTTCACGAGGCTTGGCAGGGGGAGGCAGAACGGGAAGCTTTGGAAGCGTCTGAGGCGAGGCGGCAGATTTTGGAGATCGAAAACTTTATGAACGCTCATCGGGACATGGAGAGTTTTGGCCGAGAGGTGGCTAGTCACGAGGAAACCGCACTGATAGCCATTCCGGAAGACCTTCGCCAAGGGGAGTTCATGGAATTCCTTCAGCGGCTGGCTTTGGGAAACCGCATTGAATTGATGGGAGTGACCCCGGGACGAGAAGTGCGAGAGGGAGATGCCATAGCATTGCCTGTGCAGGTGAGATTTCGATGCGGCTATTTCCAGTTGCTTGACTTTATGAATGGGCTACAGTCTGGGGAGCGGTTCCTGCAGGTGAGGAATGCCCGGATCAGCAGTGATAATGGCAGTCTTGTCTGTCGGTTGGATCTTGCGATTTTTGCCATGGGGAAAACCTGAATTGTATACTTGATTTATACCGAAGCATGAAATAAACTATACCTTGTGAGTCATGTTTTCTGATTTGTGGGGTGGGTTTATGGGCGAATTGCGTTTTATGACAGCAGGCGAGTCCCACGGGCCGTGTCTTACGGCCATACTGGAGGGCTTGCCTGCTGGTCTTTTGATAGACATGGAGACCGTGAATGCCGATCTGGCAAGGCGTCAGCAAGGGTATGGCCGCGGTGGCCGCATGCAGATCGAGAGAGACACGGCACAGATCCTCTCCGGCGTGCGCTTCGGCGAAACCCTTGGGGGACCCATTACCTTGAGAGTGGAAAACAGGGATTGGGAAAACTGGGAGGAACGCATGTCCGTTTTGGGAGAACCTGCAGGACCGAAGGTGACGGCAGCTCGTCCCGGCCACGCAGATCTCACGGGATACAGAAAATACGCGCGGCGGGATATACGGGATGTCCTTGAGCGTTCCAGCGCACGGGAAACCGCCATGCGTGTGGCTGTGGGGGCCGTCTGCAAGGAATTTCTCAAGGCGTTTGGGATGGAAGTGGTATCCCATGTCACGGAGATTGGCGGCGTTGCTGTTGATAGGGGAAGGATCGACTATGACAGCATCGGCAGGGGGATCTCGAAGTTGAACTGCTATGATGAGAAAGCAGAGGAGAAAATGAAGATCCGAATCCGGGAGGCAAAGGAAGCAGGAGACACACTGGGAGGAGTTTTCGAGATCATTGTGAGGGGGGTTCCTCTTGGTCTTGGCAGTCATATCCAGTGGGATCGGCGACTGGATGCTCGCTTGTCCGCCGCTTTGATGTCCATTCAGGCAATCAAGGGTGTGGAGGTCGGCGAGGGCTTTGCCTGTGCGAGACTTCCGGGCAGTCAAGTACACGATGAGATGTATCTTGACGACAAGGGACAGGTTTACCGTAAGACGAATCGCGCTGGAGGATTGGAAGGCGGCATGTCGAATGGCGAAAACATTGTCCTGAGAGCCGCCATGAAGCCGATACCGACTCTGATGAGGCCCCTGAACTCCGTGGATGTTGACAGGAGAACGGAAGTTCTCGCCTGTAAGGAGCGGAGCGATACCTGCGCCGTTTCTGCTGCCTCCGTGGTGGGGGAGGCCATGACGGCATTTGTCGTGGCGCAGGCCCTTTGCGAAAAATTCGGCAACGATGCCATGGTGGATGTACTGGAAGCCTTTGAGAGTTATGGAAAACGGGTGCGGGATATTGGGTGAGACGCATGAAAAATATTGTCTTAATCGGGTTCATGGGGACGGGGAAGAGCAGCACGGGAAAAAC
Organism: uncultured Selenomonadaceae bacterium; assembly: GCA_946402475.1. The sequence continues at coordinate 4,027 of CAMIWP010000028.1, read as the reverse complement.
TTTGGCAGGAAAGCTCGGATGCGCCTTTGTGGACATTGACCAAAAAATTGAGGAGGAGCAGGGGATGACGATTCCCCAAATCTTTGAGCGTTATGGGGAGGCGTTCTTTCGAGAATGCGAAACCAGGATGTCCAGGAGTTTGGCAGCGCGCAGGAACACGGTAATCGCTACGGGCGGAGGAACCGTGAAGAATTCCGAGAATATGAAGGCTCTGCGAAAGAACGGATTTGTGATCTGTCTTTCTGCGAATGTGGAGACGATCCTGGAGAGAACCAGAAGGGAGGGAGTTCGTCCGCTTCTGGACGGGAAGGACGATGAGGAGCGGCGCAAGGCCATCAAGTCCCTCATGGAGGAGAGGGGGGAACTTTATCGACAGGCGGATTACACGGTGGACACCAGCGAGAAATCCCCTCTTCAGGTAGTTGACGATATCGTTCGTCATGTACGGACGAGGAGGATTTGACATGAGAAGGATTCCAGTGAATTTGGGGAAAGAGCGTTATGATATCCTGATCGGCCACGGACTGGGCGGGGCTGTGCGTTCCTTCCTGCAATCGAGGAAATACTCCAGACGCTCTTTGGTGGTGTCCGATACGAACGTGTCTCCCCTGTACGGTGAGATCGTTCTGAAGACTTTGCGAGAAGCCGGTTTGGAGGCAGAGCTCTGCGAAGTGCCCGCAGGGGAAAATTCCAAGAGCATGGCGCAGGCGGAGCACCTGTACACTCGGATCATCGGTCTCGGGATGGACAGAAAGTCTCCTATCTTCGCCTTGGGCGGCGGAGTGGTAGGTGACCTCACCGGATTCGTGGCGGCCACCTACATGCGGGGCGTCCCGTTTCTGCAACTTCCAACCAGCCTTCTGGCCCAAGTGGATTCCAGCGTGGGGGGAAAAGTTGCGATCAATCATCCCATGGGGAAGAATTTGATCGGTTGCTTTTATCAGCCGGAGGCTGTGTTCATGGAATTGGATTTCATGGATACTTTGCCGGATCGGGAGATTCGTACAGGTTTGGGGGAGATCGTGAAATACGGCATCATCTGCGACGAAAAATTTTTTCGCTTTCTGGAGGAGCATTCGTCTTTGGCAGCATCTCCGGAAGAGGATGCCATGGTTTATGTGATCGCACGTTCCTGTGAGATCAAGGCCATGGTTGTTGCCAAGGATGAAAGGGAATCCGGTCTCCGCCGGATCTTGAACTTCGGTCATACCATGGCCCATGCCATAGAGAGGGAAACGGGATATCTTCGCTACAACCACGGAGAGGCTGTGGCAATCGGCATGGCAGGGGCAGCCTATATCAGCCGGGACATGGGAATGATAGATGACGGTGTTGTGCGGAGGGTAACGGATCTGTTGAAGGCGCTACATTTGCCTACGAAGGCAGCAGGTTGTACGGTGGACGGAATGTATGCCGATATCTTCCATGACAAGAAAACCATTGACGGAAGGGTGAACTGGGTCCTGATGAAGTCCGTGGGAGAGGTTGTCGTGCGGGATGACGTGCCTGAGGATGTAGTCAAGCGCGCCATGGAGAAATGCATTTCCTCGTGAGGATCGAAGATGCGGCAAAATTTTGGAGGAGAGAATAGTGCGTACGGATTTTTCAAGAGTCAGTGAGAACCTGAAGCGACGGGGTTATTCCGTTTATGTATTCGATGAAAAGGAAGAGGCGGCGGATTATCTGGACAAGGTGATCCATCGACAGAGTGTCGGGATCGGTGGATCCTCCACCATCGACGGGTTGGATGTCTATGACAGGCTCTGTCGGCACAATGAAGTGTTTTGGCATTGGAAGGCCGAACCCAAGGAAGCCAGGAGAAAGGCCATGGGGGCAGATGTCTATCTTTGCTCGGTGAACGCTCTGGCAGAGACGGGGGAGATGGTCAACATAGACGGCAACGGCAATCGTGCGGCTTCCAACCTCTTCGGCCATGAGCGTATCTACTATGTGGTGGGCCGCAACAAACTGGTTTCGGATTATGCCGCCGCTGTCTGGCGGGCCCGCAACATTGCCGCGCCGCAGCGGGCGAAGCAGCTTGGAGCCAACACACCCTGCGCGGCAAAGGCGGATCGATGCTACGATTGCCAAGGGCCGGGGCGCATCTGCAAGGGGATGGTCACTCTTTGGGGGCCCCTGAATTCCATGGGAGCGGAGGTTCTCCTGGTGGACGAGGATCTGGGGCTTTGAAAGTGAGAGGATTGACATATTCTCCGCAAGGTGGCACACTGAAATTTGGCTTTCTCTGGGAACTGGCAAGTGGAAATTTGGACAAGCAAGGTCTATAAGTTATTTCTGAACAGTTCCTTAATATGATGGTGGGAGGAGATTTCTATGAGTGAAAATTGCAACAACGATTGCGCGTCCTGTGGGGAGCAGTGCGACAGCCGTCAGGAGAGCCCGATGGACTTTCAGGCGCCGCTGAATGCGAACTCTAAGGTACAAAAGGTGATTGCCGTGGTCAGTGGTAAGGGGGGAGTCGGGAAAAGCATGGTGACATCCCTCCTGGCGGCGGCTTCTTCTCGGGCTGGCTTTTCCACAGCGGTGTTGGATGCTGATATCACGGGACCTTCGATTCCGCAGAGTTTCGGCCTTCGGGAGAAAGCCTCCGGGACGAAGGATGTCATCTATCCGGTTCAGAGCAAGACGGGGGTTTCCGTCATGTCCATGAATCTCCTGTTGGAGGAAGCGACGGATCCTGTGGTCTGGCGGGGGCCCATTTTGGCCGGAGTTGTCAAGCAATTCTGGACGGAGGTGGAATGGGGAGACATCAAGTACATGTTTGTGGATATGCCGCCGGGAACGGGGGATGTGCCCCTGACGGTGTTCCAATCCCTGCCCGTGAACGGTATTGTGGTGGTGACTTCCCCTCAGGAGATGGTGGGCATGATCGTGGAGAAGGCCGTCAAGATGGCGGGCATGATGGAGATCCCCATCCTCGCCCTCGTGGAGAACATGAGTTATTTCAAATGTCCGGATTGTGGCAAGGTGCATGACATCTTCGGCAGGAGTCGCTTGGAGGAGATCGCGGAGAAATACGACATCAAGACCATTTGTCGCCTTCCCATGGATCCTGCCATTGCCGACGCGGCGGACAAGGGAGAAATCGAAATGCTGAAGGAGGATGAGCTCCAGCCCGTCATGGATCTTGTCCAGGGGCTTGATTAATCTTACAAGTGGTTTCCAAGTGTATTGTACGGAGGAGAGTTGAATATGAGAAGTGACATCGTCAAAAAAGGCGCGACCCGCTGTGCTCATCGATCCTTATTTCACGCCAACGGCTTTGGGCCGGAGGAACTGGCCAAGCCCTTGGTGGGCATCTGTAATTCCTTCAACGAGATTATTCCGGGGCACATGCACCTTCGCTCCATTACCGAGGCGGCGAAACTCGGGGTGGCGGCAGCGGGGGGGACTCCCATCGAGTTTCCTGCCATTGGCGTCTGCGACGGCATTGCCATGGGACATACGGGGATGAAATTTTCCTTGGCGAGCCGTGAGCTTATCGCGGACTCCATTGAGGCCGTGGCGATGGCTTCCGGTTTCGATGCCCTTGTGCTCATTCCCAATTGTGATAAGGTGGTACCGGGTATGCTCATGGCGGCGGCGCGGCTCAACATTCCAAGCATTGTTGTCAGCGGCGGTCCCATGCTTGCGGGCAGGTTCCACGGAAAGGATATCAGCGTGAGCCAGGCCTTTGAGGCAGCCGGGAAATTTGCGGCGGGAAACATGGATGCGGAGGAAATGGCAGATCTGGAAGATCATGCTTGCCCCGGTTGCGGTTCCTGCGCGGGCCTTTTTACGGCGAATACGATGAACTCTCTCACGGAGGCTTTGGGCATGGGACTTCCCGGGAACGGAACGATTCCCGCAGCATACAACGGGGCCCGGCTGCTCCTGGCAAAGCGTGCGGGAGCAGTGGTCATGGAGCTTCTGGAAAAAGACATCAAGCCCCGGGATATCATGACACGGAAGGCCTTCGAGAATGCCATTACGGTAGATATGGGCATCGGTGGTTCTTCCAATACGG
>CAMIWP010000027.1 GCA_946402475.1 uncultured Selenomonadaceae bacterium | reverse complement strand
GCGATAGCTAGTCCCCTCGGGGATTCAAATTTCGCCATAGGCGAAATCTCCAATTCGGCGTTTCGACGGGCTTGCCCTGTCATAACGCAATTGCGACGCGATAGCTAGTCCCCTCGGGGATTCAAATTTCGCCATAGGCGAAATCTCCAATTGCTCATTGGAGCTTCGCAGCTCGCTCGGCGGGAGTCGCTATATCGGTGATTCTCACGCCAAAATTCTCATCGATGACCACGACCTCGCCCTTCGCCAGAAACTTCCCATTCACCTGGATGTCCACAGCCTCGCCGGCCAGTTTATCCAATTCTACGATAGATCCGTTGGTCAGTTCCAATATCTCCTTGATGGATTTTCTCGTACGCCCCAACTCCACTGTCACTTGCAGTGGAACATCCAGGATGAGGCCGATGTTGGCATCGTTCACCTGAACAGGTTCCATGTTCAGAGGTGTGAACTGAGCTGCCTGCACGGGGACATTGGCAGCCATGTGAGGCTGCATCGGCATGGCATAACCGCCGCCCATCATGGGTGGCGGCGCCATGGCTGGAGCCGCTTGAGGCATAGGCGGAGGAGCTGCTGCCATGGTGGGAGCCGCCGGAGGAGGAGCTGCCGGAGTCGGCGCAGGAGGAGGCGGTGCGGGGGCAGGTTCCGGTTCCGGTTCACTGCCGCCCCCCAGAATTGCCTCCACCATTTCCTTTGCCACATGCACCGGCAAGATCTGCATGATCTCGCTGTCAATCAGGCCGTCCACTTCCATGCGAAAGGATGTCCTGACAATAGGATCATCCTGTCCCACAATCTCCGATATCTTATCTTCTGTGCCCAAGTCAATCAGATTAACTTTAGGCGGCGAAATGTCGATCTTTTTATTGAACATCGTCGACAGGGACGTTGCCACGCTCCCCATCATCTGGTTCATGGACTCTCCCACGGCGCTCATGTGGATCTCGCTGAGTTCCGTATCAGGGTTCGTCCCGTCGCCTCCCATCATGAGATCTGCAATGATGGCAGCGTCCTGGGCTTGAATTGCCAGTACATTATTGCCGTCAATGCCGATGGTATACCCCACTTCCACCACAAGGTAGGGCATGGGATAATGTTCCTTGATAATGCTCATGGTGGCAACAGACACGGTAGGCGTTGTGATGGATACCTTGTGCCCCAACAACACAGACAATGTCGTAGCAGCGCTGCCCATGGAGATATTGCCGATCTCCCCCAAGGCATCCTTTTCCATATCAGAGAGCACATCATCGAACTGAGATGAACTACTGTCCGAACCACCATCTGCCGAAGCTTCCGGCGTTCCCGCATCCCCTGCGGGAGCGTCGCCTCCGTCGGCAGCGGGAGCGTCGCTGCTGTCAGCGGCGGGAATCCCACCTCCATTCAGCAGGGCGTCAATCTCCTCCTGGGAGATCATATCGTCACTCATCAGTATTTTCATCTCCTTCGTTTACTATTCCTGTGATTTGCACTGCCATCCTCTTGCCAGAGGTTCCGGGACGGCAGTAAAACTTGGGCCTGGTTCCCACCCGGCACTTCAATACGTCATCCACTTTGGTGTCCAATTGCAACACGTCGCCAAAGCCCAAAGTCAAAAACTCACGGATGGATATGTTGATGGCTCCCATCTCCACCACGAAGGGGACGCGCGTACGTTCAATCTTTTTCTGGAGGACCTCCACCTGTTGGGGATTGTTGTCCTTCGAAGCGGCAGAAGCCACCCAAAAGGTTGTCGTGAGCTTCGACATAATCGGTTCCAGCACTAGGTAGGGGATGCAGATGTTCATCATTCCCTCCACGTCACCCAGTTTCATCTGAATGGTGATGATCACCACCATATCACTGGGAGGAACGATCTGGGCAAACTGTGGATTAGATTCCGTCGCCTCTATAGAGGGGAAGAACTCCACCACGTTTGACCATGCCTCTTTGAGATGGGACACCGTGGTATCGACAAACCGCCGCATGACGGCTTCCTCGATTTCCGTGAGAACACGCACCTTTACGCTGCTTTCCCCCGTCCCTCCAAATACCCTGTCAATGAAAGCAAAGGCAATCTCGGTGTTGACCTCCAATATGATGTTCCCCTTGAGGGGAGGCACCGCCAACACGCTGATCACGCTGGGATTCGACATGGATTGCACAAATTCCTGATAGGTAAGCTGTTCGACGGATGCCACCTCGATGGCCACCATGGTCCTGAGATGCGTCGACAAATAGGTATTCAAAAGGCGCGCGAAGCTCTCATGCAACATGTGCAACGTGCGTATCTGATCCTTCGAAAATTTATCCGGCCGCTTGAAATCGTAGGCCTTTACTTTCTTTTGTGTTTCCTCTGCCTTGACTTCCTCTGCGGAAACTGATCCATCTGAGAGTGCAGAAAGAAGTTTATCTATCTCAGATTGAGATAAGACGTCCTCTGCCAATCTTCGCCCCCCCTTCTGCCCTTGTGTTCTGCACGCTCACCTTACTGGAGCAGGAAGCTGGTGATGTAGACATCGTAGACAGAGCCTTCTCCGAGTTGCCCGTTGATCTCTTCCTTTATCTTCTTCTTGAGATCGTCCTGCTTCGCCGCATCGAATTCCTCCAGCTTCGCCGAGCGAAGCACCTGGAGGACCGTATCCATGATCTTCGTCTCCGCCACGGGAAGGATCTTTCCCTCCTCGATGATATCCTTCTTTCCGGGATTCATCTCAAGAATGATGCTCGTCTTCAAGAATTTCCCGGCCTTCTGGCCACCCACGTTCACCAAGATCCCTTCCTTGGCATCACCGAGCTTGACGAACACGCCCGGATCGTGGAACTTGCTACTGGATCCGCCGTCTACCGCAGTATCCGCCATCAGCTTTGTCGTAACAAAAAAGGAGATCCCGGCTGCCAGCACCAACCCGACAATCACCAGCACCGCAATCAATATGATCGGTGACTTCTTCTTGGGCTCCGGCTCAGCCTCTATCTCCTTTTCCTCATCAGCCATTATGTTTCCCCCCAAATTTCATAATCTCTTACATTATAACGCAGATGTTCAGATTTTGCCAAGGGCAAAATCTCCCTTTTGGCGTTTCGACGAGGGCATCCCCGCCTCCTTCAAAACTGCTTCAGCGCCCGCCGATACTTCATGACCCGGCGCACGATCTCGTCCATGGGCTCATCGACGATAAGCTTCTTACCATTGATCAAAGTAACCACCGTGTCCGGGGTTTCCTCTATCGTCTCTATTATTTCGGCATTCAGCACAAATTCTCCTTTTTTCTTCGCTTCGGAATTAAATTTTGTCAGTTTGATCATAAAACCCACTCCTTCGCCTGATTCTCGATTCGCTCCCTGTCCTAGTATCTTCGTCATAGATCCGCAAGAATCCTTTTTCTCATGGCAAAAAACGCGAAAAAGGGGAAGAATCACTTCTTCCCCTTACATGATACGTAACCCTCTGCCTTCAAGACATACCCTTTCCCACTCGAGTAATGTCCCCGATTTCCACCTGATAGGTCTGGCCGTCGGATGTGGCAATGACCGAAGGCGCCCCGTCGGAAATGCTTACCCCCGTAACTTCTCCCTCCAACGTGGAGGATGTCTTGCTCACGTTCCCATCCTCGTCGGTCTCCGTGGTAGTAACCGTCCACTGAAGTTCTTGCCCGATCATGCTGCTGAGCTGGCCTACGAGCACCGATGTATCGAGATTTCCGACAATTTTCGACACATTGGTTATGCCATCCGACACGTTCGTCATCTGTTCCAACGCAGAGAATTGCGCCAACTCTGCCACATATTCACTGTTGTCTTGGGGATCCAAGGGATCCTGATACTGAAGCTGCGTCACCATGAGTTTCAGGAACGCATCCTTGTCCAAAGCACTCTGGGTACCGGTCTGGGATTTTGTCTGTGTGTTATTATAGGATTCCAAGGACTGGGTCACACCGTCCACGGTAATGGTATTCAGGGAATTCGACATAGATTCGTCCTCCTCTATCAAACAAGGTAATTTACGCCTTCCTCAAGGGAATCTTCCGACGCATCCTCCATCACGGACAAGTCCGTCGCCGTTTCCTCAAAGGTCTCCACGTCTGCGTTCAGGCTTCGCAAGAGAGTCGAAGAATTGCCCTGTCCTTGTTGCTGCCATGCCTGCTGTCCCTGCTCCTGAGGAAGCTGCCCGTCCGACAAACCGGCATAGACTTCCGCCTTATCCACCTTGATTCCTTGATTTTCCAACTCCTGCCGGAGCAGCACAAGGGAATTTTCCACAATGTGACGTACGTGGGCATTATCGCTGAAGAAGGATGCCGTCACAGCTCCTTCACTGGACACGGAAACTCTCAGGGTAAGCTCTCCGAGATGCTCCGGTCTCAGCCGAATAACCATCTCCGTGCTCTCTTGAGAGCGGATGAGCCGAGCCTGCTCTACGATCTGCTGCGTGACGTTGAATTCATCCCTGACCTGAGAGGTCGGCGCACTTTGACCAGCTTGCCCTGCTCCGTTTACATGCTGCATGGTCTGCTGGAAAACAGGAGCACTTTGGGCATTTCCATCTGCCGCAGGAGCCGTCCCTTTATCGTTTCCCGAAGGAACCTGCACCTCTGCGGATGCGACACTCCCCCTCGCCAAGAAGCGCTGGAAGAACATCTGCTGCTGAGGCTGCTGTTGAGATTGGCGCTGTTCCTGTTGTGCGAATTGTTGCTGCGACTCTCTGTCAGAATTTACCGGAACATCCTCCACCTCAATCTGCACTCCGCTGAGAATGCCACTCTCCTGCTGTACGGCCGGTTGACCCTGCTTCCCCTGATTCGCTGCTGCAGGCTGGTTTGTAACCAATGCATCCATGACGGTCCCCTCGGCAGACTGCGCTGCGTCAAAGACTTTCTCCGTCATCTGCTGTCCCATGACATTCCCCTGAGGAAGTTGCTCCATAGGAAGACTTATCCTTCCGTCTGCGGGAAAATTCTTTGCCATTTGCAAGGATTGAGCCGAAAGCGGATCCGTGGGCATCTGCACCCGACCGCTATCCACCGCCTCCATACTCTGGAATCGCTGGGTTGCAAGCCCCTTCTCCTGTCCGAAACCACGAGACTCCGACGCTCCATCTTCCAACGGTGCGAACTGCCCTTGAGAAGAAAGGTGGATCGGCTTCTCCTCCGGGCCCGATTCCTTTACCATCTGACCCGAGAGCATGGCCAGCATCTGCTTATTCTTGACCGTCTGTTCCTCCGAAGGAGGAAGAAGACTGTGCAGATTACCGTTTGGACTCTCCGCTTGTTTCCCGTCGGCCAGCCAATCCATGGGAACATCTTCCGAATCCATTTTTACGATACCGACCTCAACCTCCGATTCCTCGGCTGTTATCGATTCCGTCTCCGTCTGCAACGCCCCTAATTGCAACGGATTCACTGCCGCAACAGAGCCTGCCGACCATTCGGGTCCCTTCTCCTCACCGGAAACTGTCTCACCGGACTGCTTTCCGATGTTCTTCGATGCTGTCCCTGCATCCATCCCATTCGCAGTGCCTTCGGCAACCTTTTCCACTGCCTTGATTTCCTTGTCTGCCGAATTGACACTATCTGCCAAATCCTTTCTATCCTTCGGAGTGAGGGAACCCTCCTGCGACTGTGCCAGGACATTGTCAAAGGCCGATCCCTTGCCCCGCCCGGGGCCGTTCTTTTCCTTGATCTCCGTCGCGCCTCGCGCCGTCCTTCCACGACCGCTCGTCGCATTCGGTACGGACATTACGTTGCTGGTGTTCACTCACCATCACCCCCTCCATTTCATTTATCGATAAATCCCGTCATTTTATTAAGTGTTTTTTTCTTCGGGGGCGGATTCTTCCGGAAGTGTCATTTGCTTCTGGGTTCCGGCGTAAATGATCTCCGTGAGCTGGGCAGCCTTGGAAGCTTCGAACTTCGCCATGACTTTCGCCGCCTGGCTCTCATCCATGCGCTGCAAAATTGCCACCGTCAGGTCATCGTCCAGGCTGTTCATGGCATCCGCAGCTTCTTGGGGCTTCATCTGACCGTAGAGGCGCGCCAGCTTCGACACCCGCTTTTTCTCCGCGGCTTCCCGCTCCTTCATCTGCTTTTCGATCTCCTGCTTGGAAAGGACTACCTTCTTCGGCTTCTTGTCCTCGGGCTTCTCCTTGGCAGTCGCCGGTTCCGTCGTGGGTCTGGCATCCTTTTCCAAGGGCTTGTTCTCCATCTCCTCTTCCGTGGGGGGAGCTACGGGCTTCACGAAATACTCCCCCACCACGGGAAGCCGATAGAGCCCCAGCTTCTCATTTGCTTCCTGGGAGTCGATGATCTGAAGGTAAACTCCCAGGACAAAGCCCCCCACGACCAAAAGGAGCAAGAGGAGCAACACCAGAAAAATCTTGAGGAATTTTCTTCCCTTTTTTTTCGCCATCATATCACCCGCCGGAAATCATATCATTGGTAAATATCCAGAACCCTGTCCACATAGTCCAATGTCTCGCTGTAAGGAGGGACGCCGTTATAGTCCCTCACGGCCTGGGGGCCAGCATTGTAAGCGGCCAGGGCCTTCCTGACGTCGCCGCCGAAATTGTCCAGCATCTGCCGCAGATACTTCGTCCCGCCCTCGATGTTCTGCTTCGCATCGTAGGGATCCACCCCCAAGGCCGCCGCCGTGTCCGGCATGAGCTGCATGACGCCGATGGCTCCCGCGCCAGATATGGCCGTGGGATCGTTGTTGGACTCCACCTCCGCCACCGCCGAAACAAGGCGGGGATCCACATGGTACTTTTGGGCGGCCTCGTTCATGAATGCACGGAGATCTCCTCCCGCCGTGGGAAGAACCTCCGCTTTATTTTCCGTCTTTGTCGCCGCGGAGGAAGAGATCGTCAGCGAATCGGATCCCACAGGAGATGCTGCAGCTCCCGCCTGCTTCATCCGTTCCATTTCCCTCTGGAGCCTGCTGGAAAAATCCATGGCAGGCAGCTTCGGCTTCGTGCCGATCTGCTGCTCGATCTCGGAAATACGCTGCCGAATCTCTGAAATGCGACTCAAGTCCACCATGGCGTGTCCTCCCTTTCTCTAACCCCTGTTCCTCATCGTGAGCTGCAGGCCGATCTCGTCCAGCATCTTCTGCTCCTCGAACAGCATCTGCTCCTTGTACTCCTGCAGGCGTTTTTCCTTGAGCTGCTCGATGCTCTTCAGGTAGCTCATGACCTCCATGAGCTCCTTGAGACGCTGTTGGCGCTCTCCCTTCGTCTGGAGAATGATCTGCTGCTGCATCTCGATTTGTTCCCGCTTCCACGCGAAGAAGCTGTTGAACGTCATCAATCGGCCCACAGTGACCCTCTTGCCTTCCTTCGACAGGCTTTCATAATCCCGCTGGCCCTGCTGCATCTCCTCCAACAAAAGCTGAAGATGTGCCCGCTGATCCTCCAGCTTCCGGGAAACCTCCGCAAACTTTACCTCCGCATCCTCTTTTTTCATGCGGGTGACCTTCAAGAGGGTTTCCAATTGAAACTTGAACTTTTTCATAGGCCCTTACTTCTCGCCGGTGATCCCCAAGAGCTTCTGCTCCGTGGTCTCATAGGTATCCACCTCAAAAATATCCTGGCAGAGGAAATCATTGATGCTGTCAATTTTCTGAATGGCCTCGTCGATCTTCGCACTGGAGCCCTTCACATAAGCCCCGATGTGGATGAGATCCTCCGCGTCCTTGTACACCGCCATGAGGGAGCGCATTTGCTGCGCCGCCTTCAGGTGCTCCTTCGTCACCACCTCGTTCATGACACGGCTGACGCTGGGAAGGATGTCAATGGCGGGGAAGTGGTTCTGGGCCGCGATGGAACGAGAGAGGACGATATGCCCGTCCAGGATGGAGCGCACGGCGTCGGCAATGGGCTCGTTCATATCGTCGCCATCCACCAGCACCGTATAGATTCCCGTAATGGAGCCGGTGTCGCTGGTCCCCGCCCGCTCCAAAAGGCGCGGCAGAAGGGCGAACACCGAGGGGGTATATCCCCGGGTGGCGGGAGGCTCCCCGATGGTAAGCCCCACCTCTCTCTGGGCCATGGCGAAGCGGGTCACGGAATCCATCATGAGGATGACCTTGTGCCCCTGATCCCTGAAATACTCCGCAATGGCCGTGGCGGTCATGGCGCCCTTGATGCGCACGAGAGCCGGCTGGTCCGATGTGGCGACCACCACCACGGATCGCTTGAGGCCTTCCTCCCCCAAGTCCCGCTCGATGAAATCCCGCACCTCCCTGCCGCGTTCCCCCACCAGGGCGATGACGCTGATGTCCGCTTCCGTGTTGCGGGCGATCATGGAGAGCAGTGTGGACTTCCCCACGCCGGAACCCGCCATGATGCCGATTCGCTGCCCCTGCCCCATGGTGATGAGGCCGTCGATGGCCCGCACTCCCACATAGAGGGACTCGTTGATGCGGGGCCTTGTCAGGGGCGGGGGAGGCGGAGCTTGCAGGGGATACTCCACATCGGAAAGGATGGGGCCCTTGTCGTCCATGGGGTTTCCCAAACCGTCCAGCACGCGCCCCAAAAGGGCATTCCCCACCTTCACCTGCAGCATTTTCTGAGCGGATACCACCTCGCAACCCGGGCCGATGCCCTGCATCTCGCCGACGGGCATGAGCATGACATAGCCTTCCCGGAACCCCACCACCTCCGCCGGAACCGGCGGAACGTCGGGGAGATGGGAATGAACATAGCAGAGCTCTCCCACGCTGACCACGGGGCCCTGGGATTCTATGACAAGGCCGATGACCTGTGTCACCTTACCCGTAAGCTTTACGGAGATGCACTGGTCAACGGCGTCGATAAATTTTGTGATATTTATTTTCGCGTCCATCATAGCAAGATGTCCTGTACCGCTTTCCGTATGAGTTCCATCTGGGTGGAAAGTCTGGCGTCCACCGCGCCGTTGGGCGTTTCCAGAAGGCAGTCCCCCTGATGCAGGCTCTCGTCG
>CAMIWP010000026.1 GCA_946402475.1 uncultured Selenomonadaceae bacterium | reverse complement strand
GGAGCTCAAGGCCCATTACGCAGCCCTCAAGGATCTGCCGGCCGTCACCACGGACGGCGTCCGGGTGGAGCTCATGGCCAACATCGGCTCCCACATGGACGTGGACAACGCCAAGACTTACGGCTGCGAAGGCGTGGGGCTTTTCCGCTCGGAGTTCGTGTTCATGGGACGCCAGGACATTCCCAACGAGGAGGATCAGTTCAAGGCCTACAAGGAGGCTGTGGAGAAGTGCGGGGGCGATCTTTGCGTCATCCGCACCATGGACATCGGCGGCGACAAGCCCCTGCCCTATCTCAACATTCCCCCCGAGGACAACCCCTTCCTGGGCTATCGGGCGGTTCGCATCAGCCTGAAACGGAAGGATCTCTTCATGCCCCAGCTCAAGGCGATTCTCCGGGCCGGCGTCTTCGGGAAAGCGGCCATCATGGTTCCCATGGTCATCAATGTCTCCGAGTTCCTCCAGGTCAAGGATCTGGTGGCGGAGGCCAAGGTGGAGCTGGCGCATGAGGGCAAGAAGTATTCGGACACCGTCCAGGTGGGAATCATGGTGGAGACCCCGGCGGCCGCCGTCATGACGCCGATCCTCGCGAAGTACGTGGACTTCTTCAGCATCGGCACCAATGATCTCGTCCAGTACACCCTGGCGGTTGATCGGGGCAATTCCAGCATCGCCTATCTCTACAACCACTTCAATCCCGCGGTGCTTCGTCTCATCAAGCTCACCATCGAGTCCGCGAGGGAGAACAACATCTGGGCCGGCATGTGTGGCGAGATGGCCAGCGATCCCTATGCGGCGGTTCTCTTGATGGGCATGGGCATCAGCGAGCTCTCCATGAGCGCCCCCTCCATCCCCAGGGTCAAGGAGAAACTGCGGGCCGTGAGCTCCATCAAGGCCAAGGATATCCTGGCCGATGTCATGAAGATGGAAGACGGCGATGAGATCAAGGCATACCTTCAGAAGGTGCTGGAGCCGGTGAAATAACGAGGCAGAGGATGTCTCCCGTTTCCGCAGGCCCATCGGCAAGGAACCGCCGAGAAAGTTCGATCCTTGGTGGGAGAGAATGGAATAACGCATCTCGGCAACGATGACACAGAACATCCAGAGATGTCCCTTCGCGAGAGATAGTGAAAATAAAGACTGTCATCGCAGGAGGGGCATTTTTATTTTGCGTTACGCATGACGTTCCATGATATATAGATTGTCTTGCAGCATGGACTTCGCGGTGTCTTCCATACTTTGCTGGATGCCGCGCTCCATACCCTGACGAATGCCAAGCTCTATGCCGTACTCTGTTAAGGCTTCCCTTGCTTCTTCTTCGTTCCATGCGTAGTTCAACATGCGAAAGACCTCCTTTGTCTTGTGAGGGAGATAGTCCTCCATGATTCTGTTCTTCTTGCAGTAGTCCAGCGTTTCCCGTATGGCGCTGTCCGGATCCATGCCGGATTTCCGGTTTTCTTTCAGATGGTCACTGAACCGGCTGTAATAGCGGTTCGTTTCCGCTAGAGTAACACAGAAAATTCTGTTTTGCAAGGTAGGCCTCAAACATGGCGGCCTGTCAATTGTGATGAAACACAGATTTTTTGAAACTTTTACGAAACGAGCGCGCCCCGACCCTAAGGCATTGCCCGAGGGACTTCTTTATGGTAAGATGTAGGCGAAACTCATTTTCGTCCGGGTCGGCTCTGTTCGAAAATGGGAAAAATCGTCAAACATAAACACTTTAGAAAGATTCCATACAAAGAAAGAGGGGAAGCTGTGGATGAACGAGAAGGCGGTCCTGGCGATGCGGGAGTTCTTGGAGGCGCTGGGCATTGACCTTGGGGCGGCGGGCATGGAGAAGACGCCGGAGCGGGTGGCGAAGATGTACGGACTACTCTTTGACGGCGTCGGGCGGCAGACCAGGGAGATCTGGGGCGAGACCTTCGATGCGGGGCCCGGGGCGGGGGGCATTGTGGCGGTGCGGCACATTCCCTTTTACTCCATGTGCGAGCATCACCTGGTGCCCTTCTTCGGCGAGGTGAACATCGCCTATCTTCCGGCTCCCTGCGGGGTGGCGGGTTTCAGCAAGTTCGCCAAGCTGGTGGAGATCATCTCCCATCGGCCTCAGCTTCAGGAGCGCATGACGGGGGAGATCGCCGAGGCCATCGCGGAGGATCTTTCGGCCCCCGCCGTCCTGGTGGCGGTGGAGGCCCAACAGCTCTGCATGACCATGCGCGGGGAGCTGGCCCATGGGACTCGTACTGTCACCTCGTGCAGCAACGGGCGCTTCCGGGAGGACGACGCCCTCCGTCGGCAGGCGTGGAATCTTTTGGGAAAGGAACACAAGTAGCGGATGGAGAGAAGATACAGCTTTCGGGACGGGAAGACGCTGGTTCTTGGCAGGAAGACTCTCATCATGGGGATCCTGAACGTGACGCCGGACTCCTTTTCCGACGGCGGCAAGTGGGACTCCCCGGACAAGGCTCTTTTTCGCATGGAGGAAATGGTGCGGGATGGGGCGGATATCATCGACATCGGCGCGGAATCCACCCGCCCCGGCGCTCGCCCCATATCCACCGCAGAGGAGCAGGAGAGACTGGCTCCCTTTTTGGAAAGAGTGCTTCGGGAGTGCCCACTTCCCGTGTCGGTGGATACCTTTCGGGGAGGAACGGCGGAGATGGCTGCCTCCATGGGGGCCCATATTCTCAACGACATCCGGGGCCTCCAATACGGGGAGGAGCCGGGGAAGATGGCGGAGACGGCGGCAAGGTACGGTCTGCCTGTGGTGGTCATGCACCATCGGCGGGAAGGCTCCCAGGACATCATCGCCGCCATGAAGGAATTCTTCCGAGCGTCCCTTCGCATTGCGGAGGAAGCGGGGGTGGAACGGGAGAAGATCATTCTCGATCCCGGCATAGGATTTGGAAAGGATCACGGGGAGAACCTCCAGGTGCTGCGCCGCCTGGGAGAACTTCTGGAACTGGACGGGGAGGAGTACCCCCTGCTCCTCGGGGCCAGCCGCAAGAGCTTCATCGGGCATGTGATGGATCTTCCCGTGGAGGAACGCATGGAGGCCACGGGGGCGGTCTGCGTACTGGGCATCCGGGCGGGCTGCCATATCCTTCGGGTGCACGACGTGAAGCCCATCTGCCGCATGGCGCGCATGGCCGATGCGGTTTTGGAGATGTGAGAATGGACAGGATCGAGCTCAAAGGCATGGAGTTTTACGGTTATCACGGCTGCTGCCCTGAGGAACGGGAACAGGGGCAGCCCTTTTTTGTGGATGTGGACATGGAGCTTTCTTTGAAGAAGGCGGGGCTGAGTGACGACCTGGGGGATACGGTGGATTATAGCGAGGTCTTCCATGCGGCGAAGGCCGTTGTGGAAGGCCCGCCGAGGAATCTCATCGAGTCCTTGGCGGAGTCCGTTGCGGAAAGGATTTTGAGAGAGCATCCTGCCGTGGAGTCCCTTCGGGTTACGGTACACAAGCCAAAGGCACCACTTGCCGGGCCCTTTCGCGATGCCGCAGTGACGGTGGAAAGGAAACGGTCATGACGGATTGCTACATTGGGCTGGGAGCGAACCTTGGGGCACGGGAACGCGCCTTGCGGGAGGCTCTGGAACGGCTGCACGAGACGCCGGGGGTGGAGCTCGCCGCCGTGTCTTCTTTTTTTGAAACTGCTCCTTGGGGGAAAGAGGATCAGCCTTCCTTTGTGAACGGGGCGGCAAAATTGCGGACCTCCCTGGAGCCTTTGGAGCTTTTGGAAGTTTGCCAAAACATTGAGAACGATATGGGAAGAGTGCGGCTGGAACCATGGGGAGCGCGAACCATGGACATCGACCTCCTTCACATACCCGGCGTGGTTTCGGACTCCGAGCGGTTGCGGCTGCCCCATCCCTATCTGCCGGAACGCGCCTTTGTGCTGGCGCCCCTGGAGGAGATCGCTCCCGGGTTGCGGATCGGCGGGAAGACGGTGGGAGAGTACCGGAGGGAGTGCCCTGACAGGGGATGGGTGAGGCGTTGCCCCGGCAGTCCTGCGGATTTTTCCTTGAAGCTCATCGCTTGTGTGGATCGTCGGGGCGGCTTGGGACGGGAGGGGGAGCTTCTCTTTCGTCTGAAGGCGGATCTGGCCTTTTTTCGGGAGAAGACCCGTGGAGCCACCGTCATCATGGGACGGCGCACCATGGAATCCCTGAGCCGTCCGTTGGAGGGACGGAGGAATCTGGTCCTCACCCATGGGGAACTTCTCCGGGAGGGGTTTGTTCCCTGCCATTCCCTGGAGGAGCTTTGGCAGAGTCTGACCTCGGAGGGCAACTATGTCATCGGCGGCGGGGAGGTCTACCGAAGGCTCTTTCCCTATTGCCGCGAGGCGTTCATCACACGGGTGGAGGCGGATGGGGCCGGGGATGTGTTCCTCCCGGATCCGGAGGGTTTCCTCTTGGCGTCCTGTCGTCATGAAAAGGATGGGGCAACGGGGCTCGGGATGGATTTTTGTCATTACATCCGTCGGCTGGCGTGATGATCTTGGAGCGTATTGCAAGGGGCGGAGGGATTCAGCGTGGAGATTTTCAAGAACGATTGGGCGCACTTTTTGAACGAGGAGCTCAAACAACCCTATTACCGGAAGCTGCGTCAGTTTCTCGTGCAAGAGTATCGGACGCGGCGCATCTACCCGGATATGTACGCCATCTTCAATGCCCTCCACTACACTGGCTATGAGGACACGAAGGTGGTGATCCTGGGGCAGGATCCCTATCACGGGCCGGGACAGGCCCATGGACTGAGTTTTTCCGTCCTGCCGGGGGTGGAGCCGCCTCCCTCTCTGGTGAATATCTTCAAGGAACTTCACGAGGATCTGGGCTGCTCCATCCCCAACAACGGCTGCCTGAAGCCTTGGGCGGATCAGGGAGTCCTCCTTTTGAACACCGTGCTGACGGTGCGGGAGCATGCGGCAAATTCCCATCACGGGCAGGGATGGGAGATCTTCACGGATAAGATCATCTCCCTGCTGAACGAAAGGGAGCGCCCCATGGCCTTCATCCTCTGGGGGACGCCGGCCCGCCGGAAAAAGGCCATGATCACGAATCCCCGCCACTTCATCGTGGAATCTCCTCATCCGAGCCCCCTTTCCGCCTCCCGGGGGTTTTTCGGCAGCCGTCCCTTTTCCCGGGTGAACGAGTTTCTCAAGGCCCAGGGGGAGACGCCCATCGACTGGCAGTTGCCGGATGTGTGAGGAAGCGGGAGGAAATCATGGACAGCAGCAAGGTCACCATACAGGACATCGCCGACCGGGCGGGGGTGTCGAAGAGCACCGTGTCGCGCTACTTGAACCGGGGTTATGTCAGCGAGGAAAAGGCCCGGCGGATCCGCGGAGTCATCGAGGAGACGGGATTCCGGTCGAATTTCTTCGCCAAGCGCCTGAAGACCAAGCGCAGCAAGCTCATCGGCCTGGTGCTGCCCCGCATAGATTCCGTTTCCGTGGGAAAGCTTCTGGCGGGCATCGGATATGTCCTGGAGCCGGCGGGGTATCAGGCCATCATGTTGGTGAGCCAGCTTCGGGCGGAGAAGGAGCTGGAAAATATCATCAGCCTCTATCAGCAAGGGGTGGACGGCATCATCATCGATTCCGTGGGCATCACGTCCCAGCACATCGCCCTGCAGAAGGATATTCGGATTCCCATGCTGTACACGGGCCAGCGCCATCCGAAGGTTCACTGGCTGAAGATCGACGACGAGGCGGCCGGACGGCTGATGGGCGCCTATCTGAGGCAGATGGGCCATGAACATGCGGTTTTTGCCGGTGTCACGGAAACCGATGTGGCGGTGGGCATCGAGAGGCGCAAGGGCTTTGTCGAGGCATTCACGGAAGGTCGTCATGCCCGGGTGGATTTTGTTGAGACGGGCTTCGGCTTTCTCAATGCCTACAATCTGGCGGGGAGCATGTTGCGGGAGAACCCTTCGGTCATCGTGGGGGCCACGGATAACATCAGCCTCGGTATCCTGCGCTATTTTCACGAGCGGGGGGTGCGGGTTCCCGAGGATGTTTCGGTGGCGGGCTTCGGCGGCTACGATGTGGGCGCCGTCGTGTATCCCGCTCTTACCACGGTGGCTTTTGATTTCGAACTGGTGGGCATGAACGTGGCCCAGCGGATGCTGGAGCTTCTGGAGGGACGCCTTTCGGGGGATGCGGTGAGCCTGCCTTTCTTCTTCGTCGAGCGGGAAAGCGTCCGGCGGATAGGGGAGAACCGGGACATCCGGCAGTCCTTTGCGGGGATGGCCTGATGAGTCGCGCATGGGAGGAATGACAGTGAAGCGCTATGTTTGCATCGATATCGGAGGCACTTTCATCAAGCATTGCCTGGCCGACGGGGAGGGAACGATCCTTCGGAAGGGCTCCACCGTCACGAGAATCCGTGAAGAGGGCGTGGCTGCCTTTCTGGATCAGCTTCAGGAGATCGTCGAGGGGTATCGGAAGGATTCGGAGCTCGCGGGCATTGCCATGGCCTCTCCTGGGATCGTGGATGCGGAGCGGGGGAAGATCCTCTTTGTGGGGAGCGCCTTCCCGGGCTACGGAGGTACCGAGCTCAAGGGGGAAATGGAACGTCGATGCGATCTTCCCTGTGAGGTGGAGAACGACGTGAACGCCGCAGGCTTGGGAGAATGCTGGCTGGGGGCCGGGCGGGGGGCGAGTCCTGTTCTCTGCGTGACGGTGGGGACGAACATCGGCGGTTGCGTGTTGCTGGACGGGAAGCTCCTTCACGGGGCGGCGAACAGTGCGGGGGAAGTGGGATACCTTTCCCTTGGAGACGGAACGCTCCTGGAGGAAACGACGTCCACCTCCGCATTGGTGCGGGAACTGGCCAAAAAGCGGGGCGTTCCCGCAGAATCCTTGGATGGGGAGAAGGTCTTCGCCGATGCGAAGGAGGGAAAGGCGGATGCGGCGGAGGCCATCGAGGGAATGATCCGGCGCCTTGCCGTTGCCTTGGCGAATGTATGCTGTGTGCTGAACCCCGGGCGCATTATCCTGGGAGGCGGGATCACGGCCCAGGAGGAGTATCTGCGGCCTCGCTTGGAAAAAGCTCTGCGGAAGCAGCTTCGCATCGTGCCCGTTCGAGAGTCCACGGAGCTGGTCTTTGCGAAATTCCGCAACGATGCGGCGATGATCGGGGCGCTTTGTCATTTCCTCCAGCAGAGAGAAGCCATCACACCTACTTAAAAAGAATGGTTTATAAAGAAATACAAAAAAGAAACTCTTCAATTTATGCTTCTCATGCATAAGAAATCTATTGCATTTTTTAAAAAAACAGAGGAAAATAAGAAAAGAAATGTTTTCGTTATGATTTGCAAGGAGAATCTTATGCTTGACAAGATGTACAAAGAGAATCCACCGGTGATTCTTGTGATTGACGATGATCAGGTGAATCTCTTTATGGTCACTTCGATCCTGGCGCAGCAAGCGAAGGTGGTCAAAAAGAGCTCCGGTCAGGAGGCTCTTGACTATCTGGCCAGTCACAGTGTAGATCTGGTGCTGCTGGACTACAGGATGCCCGGAATGAGCGGCATGGATGTCCTGCAAGAGATACGGCACAGGGAAGAGATGAGAAATGTTCCCGTGATCATCATGACGGGGGAAGTGGATATCGAGCTCGAGACGGATGTCTTTCAGTCCGGGGCCGTGGATTTCATTCGCAAGCCCTTTGCTCCCATGGTTCTCAGGGAGAGAACCCATCGGATCATCCAGAACGAGTACCTCAAGCGGAACCTTCGGCAAGAGGTGGTCCGTCAGACGCGGCTGGCGGAACATCGCCTGGCCGCCAGCCAGCGCCTTTTCGACCAGACGGTGCTGGCGCTGGTCAAGACCATTGATGCCAAGGACAAGTACACCCAGGGCCATTCCCAACGGGTGGCGAAGTATTCGAGGCTCATCGCCCAGAGATGCGGGGCGGATCCGGAGGAATTGCGGGAGATCTACTGTATGGGACTGCTCCACGACATCGGGAAGATCGGCGTGCCCAATGCCATCATCAACAAGACCACGCGGCTGACGGATGAGGAGTATGAGATCATCAAGTCGCATACCGTCATCGGCTCGGATATCCTGAAGACCATTGTGGAGTTCCCGAAACTCAGCATCGGCGCCCGCTTCCATCACGAGCGATGGGACGGGCGGGGCTATCCCGATGGGCTTCGGGGGGTGGACATACCCAAGGATGCCAGGATCATCGCCGTGGCCGATGCCTACGATGCCATGACATCCAAGCGCAGTTATCGCGGGATCATGGATCAGGAGCGGGTTCGCATGGAGATCGAGCGAGGCAGGGGAACCCAGTTCGATCCCCGCTATGCGGATGTGATGCTGTCTCTGATCGACGAGGATGTGGAGTTCAGCATGCGAGCGGTTCCGGCGGATATTCCCGAGGAAACTCCCCAAAGGGGAGAGGTTTACGCCTGAGCGCAAGGGATATTGGGATGAGAAAAGCTTGCAGCCGATGGGAACTGCAAGCTTTTTGCGTGGAAGGATAGGAGGGGAGCCATGGGGAAACCGCAGACGATCGAGGAAATGATGGCCTACTACGATCGAAAGATCGATGAGTTGCAGGCGGCAAAGGAGATTCTGCAGGCGGAGAAGGAGTCCCTGGAGCGCAGGTTGCAGGATCATTCCGCCGCGGGAAAGTATTCTGGCAACGAATTGCTTCGAGGGGGAAGGGAATGCGATCTCTATCCGGGGGAGATCCACGAGATCTTGGTGAGCCTACTGAAGGAGGCGCGGAAGGGAGTGCCGGAGGGCAGCCGCCGGGCGGATATCCTGGAGGATCTTTTGCGTCACAATCCCGTGGAAGATACACCGGGGAAAAAGGCGCAGTCCTTGAAAAATGCCCTGAAGGGATATACGGATCTGGATGCGTCTCTTCGGCGCAAGCTGGAGGATCTCGGCATCGACGTGGCGGAGCAGGGACGGAAGCATTACAAGCTGAAGTACTACGGGGATGATCGCTACACCGCCACCATGGCCTGCACCGGAAGCGATGCGGGCCGAGGAGGGCGCAATCTCGCCGCAGGGATCATACAGAAGTTTTTCTAGTGTAAGACCTCGTTCAGATTTAGACGAATGAATCGTTCGAGATGTAGTCAGATGCAAGGAAGAGGATGGAGCCATA
>CAMIWP010000025.1 GCA_946402475.1 uncultured Selenomonadaceae bacterium | reverse complement strand
TCAAGACCTGCAAGAAGTGGCAGGAGTACATGCCGAAGTTCCAGATGAGCATCAATATCTCCCTGTATCAGCTGGAGGAGCAGATGCTGTATCCCTTTGTGGCGGACTGTCTGCAGCGTCACGAGGTGGATCCCGGGACCATCGTCTTTGAGCTCACCGAGGGGCAGAACGTGACGAATTGGGATTTTGTGAACTCCCAGTTTGCCGCCTTCCGCGACCTGGGCATCAAGATCGCCATGGATGATTTCGGTTCCGGCTATGCCACGCTGGACTTTTTGCGGCTGTTCAAGTGCGACTTGATCAAGCTGGATCGCGCCGTCATCGAGGGACTCCTGTCCAGCGATTTCAACAAGAATCTCGTGAAATACGCCATCAAGCTCTGTCACGCCATCGACATGGAGATCTGCGTGGAAGGCGTGGAGGAGGAGGATGTGTATCTCTATCTGCGGGACGAGTGCGGAGCGGATGCCATACAGGGATTCTATTTCGGGCGTCCCGAGCCGGAGGATGTGTTTGTGAAGAGATTTGGCGTATGACGAGGAGATGAAGGAATTTGACCATAGATGCACTTGACCGAAGACTGAGCAAGGCCATCACCCACTACACGGCCCGCATCGACGAGCAGTACACGGGCGGGGACAAGCCCCTGACCCATGCGGACGCCGTTGAGATCGCGAAGGAGACCAGTGATCTTCTGGCGATCTTCAAGCAGGAAATGCTTCGCCACATTCAGCAGAAGGAGGCTGAGTGGGAGGCGGAAGTGAAGAAAAAGAAGTAAGGGTTGGAAGAAAAGGGATGGAAGAAGGCGTTGCGTCGGCAAGGCCTTCTTTTTTGTGGCGGGCCCGGTCTTCCGGCGAAAAAACGGACGGCGAAAGGGGAAACGGGGATTTGCGTCGAATAGGAGATAGAGCGAGAATAGATTCAAGCGGCAGCTTGCTTGAGAAATGAGGTGCCTTATGGAACATCATACACCAAAAAGCGAGGTCCGGCGCGTTGCTGTCATCGGCGGGATCGTCATCATGGTCCTGCTCGTGCTTGGCACGTTTTGGACGGGAAAGAACGCCGGCGAGGATACCCAGTCGGCTGTGCGGACCGTGAGCCTGATCTATTTGGACGAGCTGGCGGGGCGGCGGGAGCAGGTGGTCGCCTCCACCCTGGCGGGGTATATCAACAATCTGGATGTGGCCGTGGGGCTTTTGGGGAGAGAAGATCTCAGCGATACGGCCCATTTGCAAGCCTATCAGGCCCGCATGAAGCAGCTCTACGGCTTGGAAAAATTCGCCTTCGTGGACACGGAGGGACTGATTTACACTTCCCGGGGCACGCGCACGGACATCAATCAGTACAACTTCGACTATGCCAATCTGTCGGAGCCGAAGATTTCCATCAAGAATCCGGACGGCGGCAGCAAGAAGGTCATCATCGCCGTTCCTGTGGATCGTCTCCCCTTTGAGGGAAGGATCCTCGTGGCCTGCTTCATGGAGATCGACATGGGCCGCATGCTGGAGGGGATTTCCCTGCAGGCGGGCACGGAGAACAACACCACTTTCTGCAACCTTTACACCCATGCGGGAGAGGCGCTGACCAATGTGGTGCTGGGAGGACTGTCCAGCGAGAGCAACCTTCTGAAAGCGCTGGAAAAGGCGGAATTTGAGGAGGGGCATTCCCTCTCCGCCATGCGGGAGAATTTCTGGAACGGGCAGGGGGGCGTGGTGTCCTTCACCTACAACGGCATACGGGAGACCATGTGCTATGTGCCGGTGCACAGGACGGACTGGATGCTCACGTACCTGGTGCGGGAAAGCGTCATCGGCGAAAAGGTCAGCCCCATCTATGAGGGCATCATTTCCAGAAGCCTGGCCCAGTCCGTTCTGACGGTGCTGGTCTTGTCCGTCCTGGCGGCCATCATGCTCCTGCAGACGAGAAAAGCGGCCAAAGTGACTTTGGAGAAGGAGATCTCGGAGACGGAGAACCGGGTCAAGCAACAGGAATTGGAGGAGCAGCTTGCCCTGCAGGAGGAACTTCTTTCCCAGGAAAAGAAAAAAAATCAGCAGGACAGCATGATCTCGGCCCTGGCGTCGGACTACCGCAGCGTATACTATGTGGATCTGGACAGCGACACGGGGATCTGCTACCGCAGGATCTGGGATGTCCGGGACGCTTCGGAGGAAGGGGAGAACTTTTCCTTCTCGAAGCGCTTCCTGGCATACGCCGACCAATACGTGGCGGAGGCCTACCGGGAGGGCTTCCGGAAGTTTGTCCGCCCCTCTGCCATTCGGGAGGCGTTGGAGAAGAACGAGGTCATTTCCTATCGCTACCTTGTGAACCATGAGGGGAAGGAAAGCTATGAAATGCTCAAAATGGCCCGGGCCACGGGGGAAACGGCGGAGGGCAGCCTGATCCTCGGCGTGGGGTTTTCGGATATTGACGAAGAGATGCGAGACTCCATGGAGAAGAGCCAGGCCCTGAGCGATGCCCTGAAATCCGCGGAGGAGGCCAGCAAGGCGAAGACCGTATTCCTCTCCAATATGAGCCACGAGATACGGACACCCATGAACGCCATCATCGGCCTCGACAGCCTCGCCCTTCATGAGCCGGGCATCTCCGATTCCACCAGGGACTATCTGGAAAAGATCGACAGCTCCGCCAGGCATCTTCTGTCCCTCATCAACGACATCCTGGATATGTCCCGCATCGAGTCGGGGCGCATGATCATCCGGAGCGAGGAATTTTCCTTTGCCAAGTTCCTGGAGCAGATCAACATCATTGCCGGCGGCCAGTGCGATGAAAAGGGCGTCAACTACGATTGCCGTCTCGATACCTCCCTCGCGCCCTACTACATCGGCGACCAGGGGAAACTCCGCCAGGCCCTCATCAACCTTCTGGGAAATGCGGTGAAGTTCACCCCCAAGGGGGGCAAGGTGGAGTTCCTGGTGGATCGGGTGGGGGGATTCGACGGAAAATCTGCCCTGCGCTTCACGGTGCGGGACACGGGCATCGGCATGAGCAAGGAGTTCCTGCCGAAGCTCTTCGACACCTTCAGCCAGGAGGATGCGACGGCCTCCAACAAGTACGGCAGCTCCGGCCTCGGCATGGCCATCACCAAGAGCATTGTGGAGATGATGAACGGCAAGATCGAGGTGGAGAGCGAAAAGGGGGCCGGAACCACCTTCACCGTGACCGTGACCCTTCGGGACTCCGACAAGAAGGAGAATGAGGACGGCGAGGACGTGGAGATCCGCCCTCAGGACATGAGCGTCCTGGTCATCGACGACGATCCCATTGCCTGCGAGCACGCCAGGGTGGTTCTGGGACAGGCGGGAATCGATACGGAAACCGCCCTGTCCGGCAAGGAAGCGCTGGAGATGGTGCGCCTCCGCATCGCGCGTCGGGAGCCGTATCAGTTGATCATCGTGGACTGGCACATGCCGGATATGGACGGGGTGGAGGTCACTCGCCATATCCGCTCCATCATCGGGGACGAGACGGCGATCATCATCCTGACCGCCTACAATTGGGATGATGTGATGGAAGAAGCCGTTTCCGCAGGGGTGGACAGCTTCATTTCCAAACCCCTCTTCTTCGCCAGCCTGATCGAGGAATTCAAGAACACCTTGAGAAAGAAGCAGATGCTTTTGACCGCCCCCAAGAAAAAGGCGGAGCTCAAGGGAACCCGGGTTCTCTTGGCGGAGGACATGGTGGTGAATGCCGAGATCATGAAGCAGGTTCTCACCATGCGGGAGATCGAATCGGATCTGGCGGAAAACGGCAGGATTGCCGTGGACATGTTCGCCTCCCACCCGGAGAACTACTATGACGCCATACTGATGGACATGCGGATGCCGGAGATGAACGGGCTGGAAGCCACCGCCGCCATCCGCGCCATGAAGCGGGCCGACGCGAAGACCATCCCCATCATCGCCCTGACGGCCAACGCCTTTGACGAGGACGTGCAGCGAAGCCTCCAGGCGGGGCTGAACGCTCACCTGTCAAAGCCGGTGGAACCAGAGATCCTGTTCCGGACATTGGAGAACATGCTCTGACGCTGCGATACGTCAAACACAGAAGAGAGAACTCGCGGCACACAAAAAGGCGGGCTTCGGAAATTCCGAAGCCCGCCTCTTTTGTTCTTTTGTGCGGACAGAAGAAAGTCTTTCGATCAGAACTTGAACTTCTGCAAGGAACTCTGGAGATCCTGAGCAAGGGTTGCCAAGGAGTCGCTGGCGGATGCGATCTCTTCCGCCGATGCGGACTGCTCCTCGGAGGCAGCGGACACGCTTTCCATTTCCGTGGAAACCTTCGCGCTGTTGGCGGAGATGCGGTTCGAGCGATCCTTGATGGTCTGGGTGTCGTTCATGACATTGGTGAGCTCTCCGGACATATCCCGGGTCTTCTGCATGACGCCGTCGGAGGCGGTGCAGATGCTGTCGAAGGTGGTCTTGAGTTCCTCCACGGAACGGGTGCCTTCCTTGACGGCAACACTGCCCTCGTGCATGGACTTCACCGCATCGTCCGTGTCGGTCTGGATGGCGCCGATCAAGGAGGAGATGCGCTGCGCGGCCTGCTGGGATTCCTCGGCCAGCTTCCTGACCTCGTCGGCCACCACGGCGAAGCCGCGACCCTGCTCACCGGCACGAGCCGCCTCGATGGCGGCGTTGAG
The DNA here is from genome assembly GCA_946402475.1 of uncultured Selenomonadaceae bacterium. The sequence goes on along the minus strand of CAMIWP010000025.1, from coordinate 4,503 downwards.
AGCCAGGAGGTTGGTCTGGTCGGCGATGCCGGAGATGGTCTCCACGATCTGGCCGATTTCCTGGGAGCGCTGTCCCAGCTTGTCTACGGTGCCGGCAGAGGTGTTGACGATCTGCTCCACGCTGAGGATCTGGTTCACTGCCGTCTCGATGGCCTTGCTGCCCGTGACGGCCTGCTGGTTGGAAGCGTCTGCCTGCTGAGCCACCTGGGCGGCGGTATCGTTCAGGCGATTGATGGAAACAATGGCGCGGTCAATGGCATCCATGGCGTCGCCCACCTGCTGCTGCTGTTCCACAACGGCGCTGGCGGAGTTGGTGACGGACTGGGCCACCTGCTCGGAGGCCTGGGCGGACTGATGGGCGCTGGCGGTGAGCTCCTGGGAGGAGGCTGCCAGCTGCTCCGTGGTGGTGCTGGTCTGGCGCATGAGCTTGTTGATGGTCTCACGCATGTCCAGCATGACCCGCATCATGTCGCCGAATTCGTCGGTGCGCGCCACGGTGACAGTGTCGTGCTGGAAGTCGCCCCGATGGAGCCTGCCGCAGAAATCCATCACGAGATTCAAGGGCGTGGTGATGCCCCGGGTGATGAAGAAGACGATGAAGGTGAGGAAGACGATGATACCGACGCAGACCAAGGTCATGTTGCGGATGGAGGCGCTGACATCCTCCTCGCCTCTCTTGAGGGCCGCGGTGGCGTCATCGATGCTCTCTTTCTGCACCGTTGCCAGATCCTCGCCCAAGGCCACGGAATAGGGCATGACCTCCGTCTCATAGTAATTCATGGGAGCGCGGTCATCGCCGCCCTCGGCGTAGGCGCTCATGGTCATGAGATGGGCGGCGTTGGTCTTGTACTTCTGGAAACCGTCCGCCGCTTTCTTCATGCGGGTGACCATTTCCTGGTTATTCGCTATGATCTTCTCATACTCGACAATGCTCGCTTCCGCGTCCTTCAGGGCGTTGTTGAACTTGTCGATGCGGGACTGGCGTCGATCCGGGTTGATGGTATAGGGCATCAGGCATGCCTGCACCTGCATGTAACGGATGTTGTAGCGGATGCGGCCGATGTGGTAGATGCTCATGGTATTCTTGTCGTACATGTTCTGGAGTTCTTGCTGCGCATTCTGCAACGAGAAATAGCCGATGGCTCCGATGAGCACCGTGGCGAAGAACGCCGCGACGCCGATGATGGATAGCTTATATGCCACCTTCAAATTATCCATAGTAGAAAAACCCCTCTCTATTGATCTTTTGATTTGCCGGGAATCGAACGGGAAAGCGATGGATGCCGCTAGGATGTATCTTTCGCCCTAGGTTCGGAGTCGCCTGAAAGAATCCCGGTATGGATAATGCCGTGTCCTTGCCTTGTAAAAAAGTATCCCATCCATTCGACACACCTCGCTTGTTTCGATGAATCCCCGGCCATTGGTACAATCCTATACCGTATATTTCAACGTCGCAAGGAATTTTCCTGCTAAAGTCCCCGATATTTTTCATTTTGTGCTTCTTTTTTTGCGGAGGTGGACCCTTCTGCGTCTTTTCGGCGGGAGGGAAAAGGGTTTTGCAACCCTCGGGGAGAATCCTACGGGTAGCAATCGAAAGGGAGGATACGGATCATGGTGCAAATCACCTTCGAGGGCGTGGATCTAAAGTTCGGCGGGAAGGAAGTTTTCCGCTCCCTGGAGGCCGATATGAAGTCGGGGAGCGTGACCGTGGTGACCGGGAGAAACGGCAGCGGAAAGTCCACCTTCCTGCGGCTGGCGGCGCGGCTCCTTCCGCCGGACAGGGGACGGGTCACGGCAGAGGAGGCAGGGAAGCCTTTGGAGAGGGAGGAATACCGCTCCCGCATTGCCATGTTGTCTCCGGAAATGAAGCTCTACCCCAGGCTCACGGCGGAGGAAAACCTCCGATTTCTGGCGGGCTTGCGGGGGAAGATGCTTCACGGGGACGCTGTGACGGACTTGTGGGAGCGGGTGGGCCTTGCGTCGTCGGAAGTGGGGGAGGTTTTCGCGGGGCAGCTCTCCACGGGGATGCGCCAGCGGGTGAAATTCGCCCTGCTGCTGGCATCGGAAGCAGAGGTGTGGATGCTGGACGAACCCTGCGCCAATCTGGACGCGGGAGGGACACAGATGCTCATGGAGGAGGCGCGGCGGGCGGCTTCCGGCGGGAAGTTGGTTCTTTGGGCGACGAATGCGCGGGAGGAGGAGGAGATCGGGGATGAGGTCATCCGTCTTTCGGGGGATTAGGCTCGTGTTCCGCAAGGAACTCACGGCGGGCATGAGGTTCAAGGCTGCCTGGCTGACCATGCTCATGTTCGCCCTGACCACCCTTGCCTGCGTGAGCCTTTCCCTGGGGGGAGCGTCCCCGGAGCCGGAGATTGCGGCAGCGCTCCTCTGGGTCATCCTTTTTTTCTCCGCCATGACGGGCGTGGATCGTCTCTTTGACGACGAGGAAATGTCCGGAACCCTCCTGGCCCTCAGGATCTACGGCTCCCCCCAGCCCGTGCTCTTCGGAAAGATGCTCTACGGGGGGACTCTGCTTCTGGCCGTGACCGTTTTCGTGGTGGTCCTCTTCCTTCTGTTTATGGATATTTCTTTTCCGATGTATGGCTTCTTTTTTTTACTGCCGGCGCTGTTGCTGGGAGTGATCGGCCTTGCCGTCGCGGGAACCTTTCTTGCGGCCCTGTCTGCGGGAGCCGGCGTGAGGAGCGGACTGTTTCCCGTGCTGATGCTTCCCGTGACGCTTCCCGTCCTGCTTCCCGCCGTCGCGGTGACGGCGGAGGTGTTCGGCGGGACCGAGGCAAGGATTTCCCATCTTGGCGGCATGGGAGCCTATGACCTCATTCTGATGCTGGGCGCTTCCCTGCTCTTCGATTATTTTTGGTATGAGGAATAAGGAACTATCGCAAAATCCAGCGGATGCCTTTCGCCATGCGTTCATTTGCATTCTGAAAGTGATTCCCTTGATTTTCCTCGTAGATGGTTGGAATGCCCGATGTTCGATAACGATTTTCCAGCCAACGGGTATTTTCTTCGACGGATTGAAGTATTTTGTTTCTCGTCCTGGCTTCTTTGTTTCCCAAGGAAAAATACATACATTCCGGTCGGCGTTTCATCTCGTGCTCCCGCACATAGTCCCGAAATTTCGGATACCAAAAAGAGCCGGAGGCACTGGCTATCCGCGCAAATGCATCGGTACGGTACATGGCGTAGACGGCAAAAAGCCCTGCCAGTGAGTACCCGGTCAATGCCGTAAAAGATGGCGACGGAACGTGGCGCAGAATTTCGGGCAGGATCGCTTCCGTCAAGGTGCCAAGATAAGCATCCGCGCCTCCCGTACAGGGGGTATCCCCTTTGGCTATTGACGGTATTTCCCAAGGTGACATCTCATCATCCCAAGCGAGATTCCCGATGGCGGCAAAGGAGAAATCCGTCGGCGCACCTTCCAGAGCCAACCGATAGACGCTTTCACCTTCTCCCTGCACGGTATGGAGTATCACCAAGGGCGTGTTTTCCTTTTGGGAAGGAAATATTCGGACTTCCTTCCCGGCAACGGTCAAATCTTTCATAAATGCACCTTTCTCAAATTACTTGTCTTCCTTGGCTTCAAAGAGTTCCTTCTCATATTTGAAGCCCCAGTTCATGATAGCGTAAAACACAGGCAGGAGGTCGCGGCCCATATCCGTCAGGGAATACTCCACATGAGGCGGCACTTCGTTGAACTGCTCCCGATGCACCAGGCCGTCATCCTCCAGCTCCCGAAGGCTCTTGGTAAGCATGGTATTGGTAATGCCCGGCAAGTCTTTCTTGAGCTGCCCGAACCGAATGCTGTCGTAAATACATAACTCATACATGATTTGGGATTTCCACCGTCCCTGCAACATGACGAGGAGCGGTGTCACAGGGCAATGCCCGTCTGATGTGACAATGCCCTTCTTGACCTTGACCAGATATTCCTCATAGCTCATGTATTCTTTCTGTCCGGCCATAATAACCTCCCTTGTAAACTCAAGCAGTGATAGATCTCTTGGGGCTTTTTCTGCTAAAGCTGCAGATAATCCTTCATTTCGTGAAATCCCAAGGGACGATAGACCTCTCTTCCACACTCCGAGGTTTCCAGATATATTTTTTTCGCTCCTCTCGCCAGCGCCTCGTTAATCAGCCACCGGCAGACGGTTTTGGCTGTACCCTTGCCCCTATATTTCTCACGGGTATAGATATTCATAAGGTAGCCGCACAGTCCGATGGGATTGTCGGGAGAAGGCATTTCCCGATATAGGCAAATGCCACCGCACCCTGCAATCTCATCATCTGCCAATGCAAGGCAGGCGATGTGACCGCCTTTTTCCAGTTCCTCCTCATAATAGGAATGATAGATAGAAGGACGCGAACCATTGATAATACTGGGATTCGCGTCCTTATTTTTTTGTTCTGACAGCACTTTGACCAACATTCAGCATTTTATCAAGAAGTGCTCCAACGCTTGACTCATCCTCTTGGTACATATGC
>CAMIWP010000024.1 GCA_946402475.1 uncultured Selenomonadaceae bacterium | reverse complement strand
GCGAGGGCACGGGCAATGGCCGCCCTTTGGCATTCTCCCCCCGACACCTCGTGGGGATAGCGCTCTCCATAGGAGTGGGGAAGCCCCACCTCTTCCAGGAGGACCTCCACCCGCTCCTTCCTCCGTTTCTTCTCCCAGCCTCGGTTCCTCATGGACTCCCCGATGCTCCAGCCCAAGGTATGCCGAGGGTCGAAGGAATCCTCCGGCATCTGGAAGACCATCTGCATCTTCCCGTACGCCTCGATCATCTCCCTGCCCGACGCATGGGTGATGTCCCTACCGCAGAGAAAAATCTCCCCCCCGTCGGTGGGCAGGAGTCTCGTCACCACTCTTGCCAGCGTGCTCTTTCCGCAACCGCTCCGTCCTACAAGGCCGAGACATTCTCCCCCGTGAAGGGAAAAGCTCACCCCCTTCAGCACGGGGTATCCTCCCGTGAAATTTTTTCTCAGGTTTCTCGCTTCCAAAAGGGGTTCCATAAGCCGCCCTCTCTCTGCCCGGCCGAACCGAACAGCCTCGGCATGGCCTTCATGAGTTCTCTTGTGTACGACTCCCCGGGAGACAGAAAAACTGCCTCCTTGGTGCCGTATTCTACCGTCCTGCCTTTTCGAAGAACCAGAACCTCATCGGCCATGGAGCAAGCCACGCCCATATCGTGAGTCACGAGGAGCAGGGAGACGCCCGTCTCCCTCCGAAGCCCCATGAATTCCCTCACCACGTCGGCACGGGTCACGGCATCAAGGGCCGATGTTGGCTCGTCAGCGAGAATGAGCCTCGGAGAGAGGATCATTGCCGCCAGGATTCCCACCCGCTGTCCCATGCCGCCGGAAAGACGAAAGGGATATTCCTCCAGTACCTCTTCCTTCAGATGAATGCGCTCCATGATCTTCAGGGCATGTTCCCTGAACTCGCCGCGGCTCCAATTTTTGTGTGCCCTCACCGCCTCGTAGACCTGATCGCCTACGGTGCGGATGGGACAAAAAGAGGCTCCCGGGTTCTGGAAGATCGGCGCCATGCCCTCTCCCGCCAGTTTTCTTCGCTCCCGAAGAGAAAGACCTATCATATCCCGACCCTCAAAACAAATGCGCCCCCGAACCCTGCCCCCCCTTCCGAGAAGGCCCTGCACCGCCTTTAGGACAGTGCTCTTGCCGCTGCCGGATTCTCCCACGATGGCGAGGATCTTCCCTGGAAAGATGTGAAAGGCAATCGAATGAACGACCTCCTTCTCCCCATAGGCAACGGACAGATCCTCTACCTTCAGCAATGGCTCCATGAACACCTCGTCACTTCCTGCCCGATTCGGGACGTACTCTGTAGAACAGATTTTAACACGCTTTGGCACATCTTTTCAATCCTTTGTTGTCAGAGCCTCAAGTTTACATTTTAACGCATTTTAGCACAACAACGATTTTAGGCATTTTGTAGGTACATTGCAAAAAAAGAAACGTCTGCTTGCTACTTCATCTCTTCCCACCATCGGGAAAATCCCTGCCCCGTTTCGCCGATGCGGACCGTCTCGCCGATTCTCGGCGTCAACCATTCGTAAGGGCGCCCAATGCTGTATTTCCCCATCTCGATATACGGCTCCTGCCACGGATGCAATGCCAATGCGAATTTTCCGTTGTGGCAGGTCACGACCTGCCGCGCACCTACATCCTCCGATGCTTGCACCGTTTCCTGCGGATGCATGTGGATTTTGCGCCAACTTTCATTATATTGGCCGTTTTCCATAATCGCGAGGTCGAAGCCGCCGAACTGCTTGCCGATGTCGGCAAAATGCGCACCATAGCCGCCGTCGCCACTCACAAACACCTTCCGTTTCGATGTCGTGAAGGCAAAGGCGCACCATTCTGTGGGGTTCTCTTTCAGGGATCGCCCGGAGAAATGCTGGGAAGGCAGGATATGCACTGAGAACTCCCGTGCCAACGAAATCTCCTCGCCCCAATCTTCCTCGTGCAAAATCGCCGGGTCGAAGCCCCATTGCTCAAAATATTCACCGACTCCCAGTGGGCACACGACATGCCGCACTTTCGGACGCAACGCCATAACGCTGTCGTAGTCGAGATGATCCCAATGGTCGTGAGTAATTGCCAGAACGTCGACAGAGGGAAAATCCTCTGCTGTATAAATATTGCTGCCGGGAAACGCGCGGTTTACGAAGAAAACAGGCGAACCGTAATCCGAAAACACGGGATCCATCAGTACACGCCAGCCGCCAAGCTGCATATAGTACGATGAATGGCCGAGCCATACGAGAACGTCCTCGTCCCGGGAAAGCGAAGCTATCTCCGTCTTTTTCGTCGCCATCGGTTGCTCCGGCATCAAACCTTTGCTGTCCCGTGTCAAAAATTTTATCATAGCGGCGATACGGCTTTCGCTCTTCGCCATGACCTCTACGGGCTCCAGACATTGAAACTTCCCGTTCACGAAATGCGGAGATGCCTGTATCCGAGCCAGCCTATCCCCCGTTGGCAGCCGCCCGAATTTCGGCTGATTCATAAGCCAAGCGCCACCGCCTGCCGCAAGACCGACCGTACCTACCAGTCCAAAAAGAAATGTCCTTCGTTCCATAACAGCATCTCCGTTTTTGCCAAAAGCGATAGCTTTGGGTTCTACAGCTTTTTTCAAGTCCAATTTCACCCGAGAAGCCCCCTCTGCTCCGCTTCCTGGACGAAGCTGTCGTAAAGCTTCATGGCCTTTTCATGGTTGCTTCGGATGTAAGCGAGATGCTCCTCCCGCTCTTCCTCCGGCCCGTCGAGATATGCATGCCCCTCCATTTCCAGGGCCTTGGCTTCCTCGGACAAAAGTTTTCCCCCCATGGACAGGGACGTGGACTTCAATGCGTGAATGTGCGTGGTGTAATCCTCCCAGTTCCCGCTCTCGAAATCCTTTGCCAGCTGTTCCTGCACAGCCTCCTTTCTCTGGCAGAACATGGCGAGAAATTTTTGGTACATTTCCTCGGAACCGCCGCTGTACTGGATTCCCATATCCCGATCCACGTGGAGGGCATCCGCCGCGGGTTCCTGCTCCCGGGACGCTTCCGATGCCTTTGGCTCTGCGGCCTGTTCCCCGGCATCCATCACCTTTTCCGGCGGCAAATACTGTTGGAGCATGCGCTCCAACGCCTTGCTGTCCACGGGCTTGGACAGATAATCCGTGAAGCCCTTCTTCAGGAACATCTCCCGAACCCCCGATATGGCATTCGCCGTGAGGGCAATGACGGGAACGCCCTTGCACTTGCTGTTCTCCATGGCCTTGGCCCGTTCCAGGGTTTCAATGCCGTCCATCCCGGGCATCATGTGATCCAAGAAGATGACATCGTAATGATGCTCCGCCATCTTCTCCAGGCAGTCCTGCCCGCTCATGCTGCGGGTGATCTGAATCCTCGTCTTCTTCAAAAGATTTTCCACCACATAGAGGTTCATGTCGCTGTCATCCACCACGAGGATCTCCGCATCCGGCGCCACAAAGCTCTCCCGATAGCCCTTCTGTTGCAGCAGGAATGCCTCCGCTCTCCTGCGGAAGTCGCCGATGGCCTCGTAGTGCTCCATCTTCTGGGGCAGGAAGATGGTAAAGTCGCTTCCCTTTCCGTATTCGCTGGACACCTTCAGCTCCCCGTTCATCATGCGAACGAGGTTCGTAGTGATGGAAAGGCCCAGTCCCGTGCCCTCGATGTTGCGATTCTTCTGGAGATCCAGCCGCTCGAACTGGGAGAAGAGCTTCCCCATGTCTTCCTGACGGATGCCGATCCCCGTGTCAATGGAACTGAACTGCATGAGCGCGCTGCCGTCGGGCTGTTGTTTCCACCCCACCTTGAAGGTGACGCTGCCCTCCTGGGTGTACTTCACGGCGTTGTTCAGGATGTTCACGATGACCTGCCGCACTCGCACCTCATCTCCGTACAGGGCATCGGGCACGGTTTCGTCCACCTCGATGCGAAATTCCAGTCCCTTGTTCTCCGCCTTGAACCGCATCATGTTGAAGATGTCGTTGAGGACGGAACTCAGGGAGTATCCTGCCTCCACCAGCTCCATCTTTCCCGATTCGATTTTCGAGAAATCCAGGATGTCATTGATGAGAGAGAGAAGCGTCTCACTGGCGCTCTTCACATTCCACGCATAGCCCCGTATGGGGGATCCTTCCCCCGCCTCCCGAAGGATCATCTCGTTCATGCCGAGGACAGCGTTGAGAGGCGTCCGTATCTCGTGGCTCATATTGGCGAGGAACTCGCTCTTCGCCTGATTCGCCCGATCTGCGTCCCTCTTGGCCTCCCTGAGCTCATCGCTCTCCGCCACCTTCAGCTCGGCGGTGAAGGCATAGAGAGTGTATATGCCGAAGAGCAGCAGCATCAGCCAGAATACCCAGAGGATGAGCCTGTGGATATGCCCCACATTGGCGACAATGGGCCGCCACTCCGTATAGCCCATCAGGGCAAAGCCAAAGCCGATCTCCGATCCGAAGACGGCATACTCCTCGTCAATCTCCGGCGAATGAATGGCCACCGCATGATGGGAGGCCAACTTTTCCATGATCTCCTCCAACCCCTTTGGGGCTTTCGTCCCATCGTCATAGAATCGGTTTCCCGGCCCGTAGCTCCCGTAGGGAACCACCACATCCCCCGTCTCCCTGTCCCAGATGAGGATGTACTTGCTCATGTCATTTTCCATGTGAAAATAGCGATCCCGAAGATCCGCTTCCCCGTACACCTTGTAAAAGACGTAGCGGACATTATCGCCGTACCGGACCGGCACGCTCATGACGATCCCCGCCTCCCGGTAAAAACGGGTGAGGCTGGCTCCCGTCGCCGACATGGCGATCTGGACTCGGGCAACCTCCGGCAGAGCGTAGCCCGTCACCAAATTCCCCTGAACATCTGTCAGACCCGCCTGAACCCCCGGCTCTCCCAAGGTGACGGACTCCACCAATTTCTCCGGTGTGAGGAGCCCATCCCTCAGCAAAAGAGAACCTCGGCGCATCTGCTCCATTTCTCCCATGAACCGCTCCTGCGCGGTTTGGGCTGCCGTGGCCGCCTGTCTTGCCACGAGGCTTTCCATCTCCTTGTCCAACAGGAGATCCATCCGATTCATCACGAGGAATCCCAGCAGGACCAGCACCAGAAGGAACACAAAAAAACGGCTCACCAGCTTCAAGGCGAAGCGGAAGGTGTTCTTCTTCTCCTTCGACGCCTGCTGGGAGAGCAACGCCCGATCCAAGTCCTCGTACAGAGTTTCAGTTGCCAATGACCTTCACCCCCCTGACAAGCCAGTTCATCCGCGGGAGGGACTGATTGCTGATGGATTCTCCCGCCCCGCAGCGCTGAATGCCGTTCCCGTCGTAGATCTCCCCGGAAAATACCACTTTTCCCTGCTGTACCTCCCAGTATTCCGTCTCGTAGAAAGCCCTCTCCCGGGAGGTCAATTCCCCAATGCGCGGTTCAATGTCCACAGAGCGATCCAGACTGGTTGCCCAGTAAACGGCGCGGTCAAACTCCCGAAGGTTTTGCCGCAGCATATTGAGGTACATTTTCTGCCAATTCACCCGAATGGACGCGATTTCATGTTTGCAGGCGGGATGCTTCTCATGGATGGAAACGAAGTAAATCCCCGCCCGCTCTGCGGCTTTCGGAAGTGTCTCCCCGTCTTGGAAGTAGGCCATTGCGTCCACTGAGGCTGCCTTGAAGTCCCGCACGGCCTGCTCCTCCGCCCCATGATTCTCCCATCCTCCGGTCCACGCCAGAAGCACCTCCGCCCCCGGATTCACATGCTGCACTCCCAGGGCAAAGGCATTGATGGCCTGGTTGAACTCCGGCCCGGATCGGGGCGCCACATAGCCCACGCGCCCGGTCTTCGTCCGCAGGCCCGCCAGTACTCCCGCCAAATAGCAAGGCTCGATATAGCGAACGGCGTAACGGTTGAATTCAAACACCGACGGCTCCATTTCCATGCCGAAGAATCGAATGTTCGGGTAGGACTCCACCAAACTCCTCATACCGGCCAAGGAGGTCATATTGGTCACGAAGACAATCCTGGCATGCTTCTCCGATAGCTCGCGAACCGCTCTTTGGCAATCCGCTTCTCCTTCCCCCACACGTTCCCGAACCAAGAGCTCATACCCCAGGGCATCGCAGGCCGCCTTCATGCCCTCGTACTGCACCCTGTTCCATCCCGCCTCGAACTTGGATCCTGCCAGAATCAGCCCCACTTGGCGCTGCCTCTTCCACGCCTCCGCGCCAAACTGGAAGACGGACACCACGATGACCGCGGACAGCACGATGGTCACGATGGCATTCAGCCACACAAAACGCCGGGAAAGATCCTCTCCCCTGGATGCCTTCATTCGTCCTCACCTTCCTCATCCTTGAAATCCAGCATATTCGCGGTAATGACGAAGGGCGCGTAGATGAAGATGTCCATTACCAGCCATACCGCCTGCAAGACGCCCCCCATAAAGGAGCCGGTTCCCAGGGTTCCGCCGAGGAGGATGGGCATGGTCCATGGAAGGCTGACCTTGAATACCGGCACAATGCCCCAGGAGATGGCGATCCATCCCACCATGGTATTCGCCAGGGGCGCCAGCAGGTAGGGAACGAGGAAAAGGGGATTCAGGACCACCGGCAGGCAGAACATCACAGGCTCCTGAATATTGAAGAACATGGCCGGAAACCCGAATTTCGTGACGGATCTCCAGGACTCATGCCGGGAAAACACCAGAATGGCAATCATGAGTCCCAGGACGTGCATGACTCCGGCCTCAAAAAAACCGCTGGTGAAGATGAAATCCATGTCCCCCGTCTGATTTTCCAACTGGGCGGGAAGATAGGCGATCTGCTGGAGAAAGGACGTGAAGCCGTAACCGGGGAATCCGAACCACCAGCACATCCACAGGAGCGCCTGGTACAAAAAGGCAACCCCGGGATGCTGAAAAAAGGACATGGGAACCGTCCCGCGGATCCACGCCTCCAGCTCGCCAAAAAGATATCCGAATCCCGCGGAGAGGACTCCGAGAACCAGGAGGGTAAAAAAGACGGGAGGCAGGTTCGACAGGTAACGGGAAAAATTCTCCGGCACGGACTCCGGAATGGAAAGGCGAAGTCCCTCGCTGCGAAAAAACCACGCGAAAAGGCGGGCCGACAGGACTGCCACCAAAAAGGCGGGAAGGAACCTGCGCCCCGCAAAGTAATCCGCAAAATCTCCCTGCACCTCCGGGGAAGGGGGCATCAGGAAGAGGAAGGCCGCCAAGGCGCAGAAGGTCGCCATGATACCGTCGGCGCCCCAAATCCTCGCCAATTTTCCCGCCAGCGTCATGGCAAGAAGCATGGACAGCATCCCGTAGCCAAGGCCGATGATGTGGCGGCAGGAGAGCATGGCCGTTACCAGCCAGTGCTGGCGATAGGCTTCGCCGGAGAGTCCCCCCGTCAGCCAAAAGCCCAGGTTCATCCCGCTCTCTGACATCACCGGTCCCCAGGGATCCAGCACCAGGCTCTCCAGAATGTCCAGCGCATACACCGCCATCAGAAAGGGCATGATCATGAAAAAGGTATGGCGGACAGCTTTGAGGTACTCGTTTCGATAAAGCCTCGCCGCAAAGGGCAGCAGACGAACCCCTTCAAAAAGTCCCCGGATTTCCACCCTCATCTCTACTTCCCCAACTTCTCCAGATCCGCAAACAGCTTCGCCATGTTCGGATCATCCAGCATCTTCGTGGCAAGAACCCGGTTGACCCGCTCCACCAGATCCGCGGGCATGAAGGGCTTCTTGATGTAGTCGTCCACCTTGAGTTGACCGGCCTTCACCACGGTGGTCTTGTCCGCTGTCGCAGTGAGGAAGATCACCGGAATGGATTTCCACTCTTTATGGCTTCGTATGGTCTCCAATGTCTTGATGCCATCCATGCGGGGCATCTGAATATCCAGTAATATAAGGTCCACCGCCGTCTTCTTTTGCAGGAGCTCAATACACTTGTATCCACTGTCTGCCAACAGTACCTCCACATCCATCTCCTTCTTCAGGATAAATTCCGCCATCTGCAGATTCATATCGTCATCATCCACAACCAGGATCGCCTTTTCCCTTGCCATGATTGCCAACCTCCGTTCCAGTTTCCAACATATACCACATATTATATTCTATGCGTACTCTGATTCTCCTTTTTCTGCCGCCAAGCCTTTTTCGTCCCTGTCCTTTGCCGTCCGGAAGGAGAATTGTCCTTCCTTCTCCGTCCGACCGAAGCTCTCCGCAAGCTTAGAAAGGTTCTCCATGCCCTCACCGTCAAGGTTCCTGCCAAAGCTTGCCACGAATCGCCTGCCGTCCTTGCCGACGATAAACGAACTTATGTTTTGTCGTTTTTCTTCTGCTTCTATGATACGCTTGAAATAACAAGAGACACGTCAACAGCCGGGGTACCGAGGGCCTCGCTAGAGGATTCTGGTCCCGGGGGATTGGCGTGTCTTTCTTCGTTTCCTCTGATGGCAGTATATGATTATCATACGGAATGCTGCCATCATTACGCTTCACCAGCGTTATATCGACAGGCATTTTCTTCCCGTCAACAATTGCATCAGTAGGTAGGTAGTAGAAGATTTCTTAGGTTGGCTAACAAACCTACTAACCATCTGCCTGATTATGATATGCAAGTAGACTGGTTAGCCTTTTCCATAGGCTTCTCCTTCTGCTCTTTTTCGGAACGGCTCAATCTTCTAAGCTTACCCCGTAACTGCTGATCGTCTGCTCAGATCCTTTATCTGAGATAGTCTTTTTCATCGCCCCTTCAATCACTTTCATAATGGCTTTAGCCCTATCAATGAAGTATGTATCAAAATCGTCATTGATAAATACTTCATAGTTTACAAGATGCGATTCCACTCTGAATTTCAACTCGTCCTCATCAATCTGAGCAGCCTTCATGATCTTTTGACTGTACTTGCTCGGAGCCTCCCCACCAATCTGGCGATTAGACTCTGGAAATAGAGGAGTCTTATTGATAATGGAGTTCCACTTGACCTTCGGATATCCCTGCTTGATACAGTATGCTTCCGGGAAAATATGATGGATATCCGGTGATTCATCCATACTTTTAACGATATCTATCGTGGTTCCCTTCATAAAGTCCCTACACTTCTCACGGTATACAAGAGCCATTATGCCTTTGTATGCTGCACTGTTTCTGGTTTGCAGGGACATAAGTCTTGTGGCCGAGAAGTAT